>JBGTNK010000225.1:0-4696 GCA_041743125.1 Chitinophagaceae bacterium | reverse complement strand
ATCATAAATAAATCCGTTGGTAACAGGAATGTTTCCTGTATGATCGGGAGTGGTTCGGGGAGGACAAAAACGAAAGCCATTAGATAATACGATGTCTACTTCATTTACCTTCCATTTTAATGCGTCCAATACCAGCGTATCAATGGGATTTTCAACAACAAAATATCGATATAGAGGAATGGTACTATAACCCGCTATTTTATAAATATCATTTTGGAAGGGTTCTTCATTGGCCTTGATCAGTGCTGCTATTTCGCCTGATGCCTTGTATTTATTTGCGGATATCTCTACCAACTGATACTCATCCTTAACAACCTTTCCATCTTTAATTGTTAAATCAAGTTTGCCCACAAAGGATCCAAATGCACCGGGTTCCACCACCCTGGCGTATTTACCCTGGATGGGCTTGCGTACTCTTTCATGCGTATCACCTCCTAAAATATAATCAACACCCCTGCATTCTTCCCTGCTGGCTAAATGTAATTGTTGGGATAATCCGAGGTGGGCAACAATAATAACATAGGCACACTGTTCCTGGTTGCGCAAAACATCCACGAAATGCGCAAGGTTTTCTTCCGGTTTTGTATAAATAATTCCTTTGCTATAATTGGGTGACTGGCGAATGGGAACCAGGTGATCGGTATAACCCAAGAAACCAATTTTCACTCCATGAATGTTCCAGATATAATAAGGCGGAAAAATCAACTCTCCCTTTTGCTCATTACCCAAATCATGATACATATTTGCACAAACCTTTGGCGCATGTAATGATCCGAGTAAATGCTGCATCATTTCTTTATAATAAACCACTTCCCAATTTCCGGGGAGGTACAGATCATAACCCAGGGAGTTCAGAATAGGTATCATTGCCTTTCCGGTTGTTTTTACTGATAATTCACTTCCCTGGAACATGTCGCCGGTATCTATCAGAAAAGTAGATGGGTTTTTCTCTCTTTCCTCCTTTAAAAAACTTGCTAAGTGAGCATATCCTCCCGTTTTACGAAATACGGGTTTGTTATTTTCCCAAAAAAGCTCATCGTGCGGATGTACCTGGCAATGGACATCAGTCGTTTGAAGTATAGAAATTGTATGAGACGTGTTACCCGTTTTTAATTCGGATCGGCTCAATGCACCCGATGATGAAATACCGGCGGCAACCGGAGAAGTAGCCAGCAATCCAGCACCACCCAATGAACTAATTTTTTTTATAAAATCTCTCCTGTCATTTTTCATTTCGCAACCTGTTTATTTGATTTTAACCATAGAGGTTTTTCCTTTAACCTCCTCTTCTTGTTTCTTTCTCTCGTCCAATATAGGTTTAAATGGTCCATATTTATGTTGGGCTTCTGAATAGGAATCTGCATAAGGACCAAAAGGATGATCAATAGGTTTCTTATTTATATCAGGCCAGTCTTTTGGCACTTTAATATGCGGCCTTTTTTGTGAATTAACATAGGCAGCAACATCCCACGCTTCTTCATCTGATAATTGTGGGTTTTGATGAGTGACCCCCTGTGGCATATTGTACTTTACAAACTTGGCAAAACTAGTAATGCGAAATAAACCTGCACCATCATTATAACTATGTTCTCCCCATAAAGCGGGAAAAATAAACTCATTCTTTTCTCCATTTAAAATACCCTGGCCATCCTGCTGGTGACAGGTCATACATTTAGCAGTATAAACCATCCGTCCTTTCACCGTATCAGCCGCACGATCTAAATAAGCAATATCTTTTAATCCTGATCCTTCTGCCTCTTTACCCTTGGGAACATTACTACCCAAAAATTTTATATACGCCACGATAGATTGCATTTCCCTTCCCGAAGTATCCAGTGGCTTGCCGTTTAAACTTCTTTCAATACAATCAT
Source organism: Chitinophagaceae bacterium (assembly GCA_041743125.1). Lineage (GTDB taxonomy): Bacteria > Bacteroidota > Bacteroidia > Chitinophagales > Chitinophagaceae > Terrimonas_B. The sequence goes on along the minus strand of JBGTNK010000225.1, from coordinate 2,825 downwards.
TCACTCTTTTAAAAATATTTTCTTCAGTTCCACTTCTTGCCCTGAATTTTGGATATAGAGAAGCAACAGAACCATAATTATTACCAAAGACTGCTGTGCCGGCCAGCAAATGGCAATTTTGGCAATTAAGCCCATTCGTTATTTTAAGAACAGATCCGTTGGGGCCAAGATACCTGGAGGTGTGTGCTATTAAATCCTTACCATAATTGACTTGCTCTCTTTCCTTTTCATCCTCTATACTGTTGGTATCGCCAGGTCTCCAAAAAAATACCTCATCTTTTTTATCATCCTCATTTCCCGGTAAGGTAGTTTTTGTGTTTTGCTGAAATTTGCCGGCTGGCTCCTGCTTATAATAAGCAAAAAGTAAAGCGATAATTCCTATGATCAAAATTATTATAACAAGTATCAAAATTTTGATTACAGAAAAAAGATCCCTTCTTATTTTATTATCCTCCTGCATATAGCAAAAGTATTTTTAATTAATGGGGAAGCTTCTCCCGGAAATATCCATATACCCAGGTACCGGCTACAGCACTTAAAAGAGTGACGGCAATTACGGTGGCTCCAGTTCCTATTTGGGCAAATAACGGACCAGGGCAAGCTCCGGTAATAGCCCATCCTAAACCAAACAACAGGCCGCCATATACCTGGCCCTTGTTAAAAGTTTTGGAATGAAATTCAATAGCTTCACCGTACATAGTTTTAATATGGAATTTTTTGATCAGCCAAACCGATATCATGCCCACAACTACGGCACTGCCAATGACTCCATACATGTGAAAAGATTGCAAACGAAACATTTCCTGGATCCGGAACCAACTAATTACCTCCCCTTTTACAAACACAATTCCAAATGCAAGTCCCACAACCAGGTATTTAATATTGTAATACCATTTATGAGTTAAATGGCTTTCATTCATGCCTAAAGTATCGAGAGATCTTACTTCAAAATCTGTATTATGATCGACTATAGTTTGCATACGTTTCTAGTTTAAAGAGAAAGAATAAAAGGAAGAATTAAATTGGCCATTATAAAGCCGCCAATCATAAAACAGCAGGTGGCAACAAAAGAAGGCCACTGTAAAGTTGATAAACCCATTATAGCATGCCCGCTTGTACAGCCACCCGCATATCTGGTACCGAAGCCCACTAAAAAACCTCCAACTACAATCATGATAAATCCTTTTATTGAAAGAAGGCTTTGCCAGTTAAATAACTGATCTGGCACCATGCCATTAAAATCGGTGATCCCGTATCCAGCAAGGTCGGCGGCCAGGTTATTGTGTACCTGGATCGGATACGGATCGGCCAGCAAACTAATGGCAATCATACCACCAAAAAAAATTCCCAATACAAAAAACAAATTCCACATTTCTTTTTTCCAGTCGTATTTAAAGAATTTGATGTTGGCCGGAATGCAAGCTGCACAAACATGGCGGAGGGAGGAACTAATACCAAAAGATTTATTGCCAATAATGAGCAAAATAGGAACTGTCAACCCGATCAATGGGCCCGCTACATACCAGGGCCAGGGTTGCCGAATAAATTCGATAATACTCATAATACTTTTCTGTTTTAATTTACTATTTTCTTTATGTCTTGAATACTTCCTCCATTTATAACATGGGTAAATCCATTTTGCATTAAAATGGACCTGGCCTGACCACTCCGGTTACCACTTCGGCAGAATACCACAATACTTTTGTGTGATTTAAATTGATCCAGGCTCTTATTTAATTTATCCAAAGGAATATTGACGGATCCTTCTACATTCCCGCCTGCAAATTCGGCTTCTGTTCTCACATCAACTAAAAAAGCACCTCCTACTATAATTTCCTTTATACTCTCTGCGGAAGACGATGCAACAACAGAACTAAAAAACTTTTTTATAATACTCATTCTTCCTGATTTATTTTATAAATTTTCTGATCACTCCCACTAAACCTTCTTTTGGAACCACACCGCTTTGTCGCCAGAGTGGTTTTCCATTTTGAAATAAAATTAATGTAGGTACGCCCTGCACCTGGAATTCAGTAGCCGCCGCAGGACTCTTATCAACATCCACTTTTATAATAGAAACAGCATCTCCTACTTCCTGCTTTACGGCTTTCAGTATCGGAGCCATTACCTTGCAGGGACCACACCATTCTGCAAAAAAATCGACCAACACAGGTTTATCAGATTGTATCATTTCCTTAAATGTCATGACCATCGTTTTCCTTTTTTACAGCATTATTGCTATTTTCTTTTTTAAACAAACCAAATACAAAAAATCCTATAATAGCTCCATATACTGTGCTATTAATGGGCCTGGAGGTGATGGCGCATGTACCGGAAATGCAACCCACCTGTTGCCAGTATAAAAACCCGGCAATGGCCCCCAGCATAATTCCCAGCAAGGGTAACTTATTTTGATAAAACCATTTTTTCATACGAAAGTACATTTTTTTGTTTCCAGGATCAGGAGCCAGGCTAGCTAATAATAACAGCTTCTGCTTTTCAATATTAACCAGAACACATGGACCTATTACAACATCAAAATTATTATAGAAAAACCCATTTTTAGGTAACAAAGGTTACAAACGAAAAGCAGCCAGTTGCTGCTTCTTCATTATTATGTTGCCAAATTTTAGAGCTGGCTTACAAATTCATTGAATTCCGTTAATCCCTCCTTTCTCCAAACTTCCTTCCCTTCCTTATAAATAATGAAAGTTGGTAATGAATTTATATTTAATTCTTTGCTAATATCCGTTTGATTTCCACCGTTGATTTTTACCAGCTCAAACTGAACTCCGTTTGTTTTGACCAATGAATCAATTACGGGA
>JBGTNK010000224.1:0-3152 GCA_041743125.1 Chitinophagaceae bacterium | reverse complement strand
TGATAAAAAAAGGGGAATTGTCTTCGCCGCAACCGGCGCACCATCTTTTGATTTCCATGGCGGGGAACGTATGGGCCAGAATTTATTTGGTAACTCAGTAATTGCATTGGATGCCGCAACCGGTAAATATATCTGGCATTACCAGGTTTCCCATCATGATTTGTGGGATTATGATTTACCATCCCCTCCCAATTTAATCACCATAAAAAATGGAAATAAATCTATTGACGCAGTAGCACAGATAACCAAACAGGGATTTATTTTTTTATTCGACAGGGAAACCGGTAAGCCTGTATTCGACATTGAGGAAAGGGCTGTACCTATATCTAAAATGCCGGATGAACAAAGTTGGGCCACACAACCCTTTCCGACAAAACCATTACCACTCAACAGGCAAAAATTTGATGAAAGCATGATCACCGATATATCGCCTGAATCACACGAATATGTATTAAAAGAAGCAAAAAAATATGCCTGGGGAGATATTTACCTGCCGCCCTCAACGGAGGGTACCATTCAGTTTCCGGGGATGCGAGGTGGGGCTGAATGGAGCGGCGCGGCTTTTGATTTTGAAACAGGAATTATATATGTAGGGATCAACGAAATTCCGAACGTAGTTCAATTGGTGGAACGAAAACGGAATATTCCGGATGAGTTTTTTAATATGTCTATGGCAGGTGCGGGTGAAATACTATACCAAAGAAATTGCGCTACTTGTCATGGGAAGGAAAAAAAAGGAAAGGATGCTGTGCCTCCTCTTTTGAATATCGAAGCCCGGCTAAAGTCTCAGGAGGTTAGGCAAATGTTGGAAAAAAGCAGGGGTTTGATGCCATCGTTTTATAATTTACCCGGGAAGGATAAGGATGCGATCATTGCTTTCTTATTTGGATCAAAAGAAAAGAAACTTTATCCGGCAGATAACCAGGAAAATAAATCCATAATTAAAAAAGATTCTCCAAAACGCTATTCATTAAAAGGGTACACACAATTGAAGGACCAGGATGGATACCCGGGAGTAAAACCTCCCTGGGGAACGCTGAATGCAGTCAACCTTAACTCGGGAGAACTCCTTTGGAAAATTCCTTTGGGAGAATACCCTGAACTGGCAAAAAAGGGTCGCCCCAATACCGGAACACAATTATTTGGTGGTTGTATTGTAACTGCAGGTGATTTGGTATTTATCGGAGCTTCCCAGGACGAAAAATTCAGAGCGATTGACAAAACTACCGGAAAGATCATGTGGGAATATCAATTGCCCGCTGGCGGTTATGCAACACCGGCTACTTATGAAATAAATGGCAGACAATATGTAGTAATTGCCGCGGGCGGAGGGGGACGCCAGGCAACCAAAGCCGGAGATTATTATATAGCATTTTCATTGCCTTAAAACCTTCTGCAGAATAAAATAGTATGGCGACTATTGACCTTTTGGGTATTGCTGATCCGGGACAGATGTTATTTACAGTGTCCAGCACCCTATGGTTTTAGATTTTAGTATAGTTTACCGGGTTTTTATCAAAATGGAAATGTTACCTTGGAATTATTGTATCATCACCGATTTCCAACGCAATTGATTGATTAAAAAATGAAATCAACTAACAACACTCAATCCAGGAGAATTTTTTTAAAGAATTCAATCTTGGCCGGTACTGTTTTTCCGATTCTGATTAAAAACATGGCTTCTGAGTTTCACAATGAAACGGCAACCTCTTTAAAAATCCATATTTTCTCCAAGCATTTGCAGTTTTTAAATTACGGGGAAATGTCTGAAGCTGCTGCTGAAATAGGGTTCGCTGGTGTAGACTTATCAGTACGACCCAACGGCCATGTTTTACCCGAGCGGGTGGAAGACGATTTGCCCCGTGCTGTTGAAGCGATGCGCAAGATGGGCCTGCCTCCTTTAATGATGGTAACAGCGATCCAGGATGCAGCAAATCTTACTGATCGGAAAATTTTAGAAGTTGCTGCCAAACTGGGAATACAATTTTACCGCATGAACTGGTATAAGTATCCTGATGACAAATCCATTCCGGAATCCATGTTGGATTTTCAACAAAAAGTGAAGGAATTGAGCCTGCTGAATAAAAACCTGGGATTAACCGGATGTTATCAAAATCATGCCGGCACTTCATTGGGATCTTCGATATGGGAATTGCGGGAACTGCTGAAAAGTTCTGAACAACAGCACATGGGAGTTCAATACGATATCCGCCATGCAGTTGTTGAAGGCGGCTTGTCCTGGAAAAATGGATTACGTCTGATACAACATCAAATCAAAACTCTGGCAATTAAGGACTTTAAATGGGAGAATATAAATGGTGCATGGGTGGTGCAGGATACTCCAATTGGAGAAGGCATGGTAGATTTCAAAGCCTATTTTAAATTATTGAAACAATACCAAATCAGTGTACCAGTTTCTCTCCACCTGGAATATCCGCTGGGAGGAGCTGAACATGGAGCCACTAAACTTACCTGTGATAAAAAACTTGTTTTTGAAGCGATGAAAAAGGATTTGCAAAAGGTGCAGGAGTTATGGCAGCAGGCATAATGATAAAGCGATAACATTAAAAAATATTCTGGCAACCGATGAAAAAATCTGTACAAGTTTTTCCTATCCTCCTGTTGATAGCTTTCTCATTTCACAGCAACGGCCAAAATACCGGTGATGTCACCATCATCGATTCAAAACATTACAGCAATGTGTTTGGAGAGATGAGGAATTACCGGATTTTTTTACCTCCACACTATTTTGAAAACCTCAACAAAAAATATGCAGTAATCTATTTTATGCATGGTTGGTCACAACGATCTTTCGGAAGCAGCGACCATTATGCAGATTTTGATAAGGGTGATGAAAACAAAGGCGACAATATTGCAAATTTTGTATCCAGCCATGAAGTGATTGTAGTTAAGTCAGACGGGTATAACAGAAGCCCGGATGAAAAATATTATGTGCGTCCTTACAATATCGGACCGGTAGAAACTTACCGGCAGTTTCCTATTTATTATCCTGAACTCGTTGGATATATAGATAGCCACTATAATACAATTGCTGACAGGGAACACAGAGCCATTTCCGGTCTTTCCATGGGAGGTTTTATGACCTGGTGGATCGGTGGAAAGTATCCTCAATTATTTTCAGCAGCAGGAAA
>JBGTNK010000223.1:0-35800 GCA_041743125.1 Chitinophagaceae bacterium | reverse complement strand
GCTATGGTTATTCGTTATAGACCAATCCGGGGCAGTATCACCATCGCCAGTACCATTTACAGGCTCATTACTTGTGACGCTTAGTGATGAAGAAGGACTGCTGATACAATTATCTGTTAGCTGGTAATTAACAGTTATATCATGCATTTTATGATTTGGAGGCCATAAACTGGATGGACTTACTGTCAGGTTACTGATCACCGGCGCTATATTATCATTTACAATTATTACCTGTATGCAGGAGGCTTCATTTCCAGAAGCGTCTTTTACCAAGTATGTTCTGGTAAGGGTAAATCTGTTTACACAGGTTTGATTGGTAATGACATCACCAGTATGAGTAACAGTTACCGGGCAATTATCGGTGGTAATAACAGAAGCCGTATTCACCGGTGGAACTTCTGCAGCGCAACTTACTGTTATACCTGCAGGACAAGTAATAACCGGAGCTAAATTGTCAACTACCGTTACAATGGCTTCACAACTGCTGCTGGCATCTTCATCATCAGTAACTGTAAGAGTTACTTTATTTTCTCCAAGATCTGCACAAGTGAAACTGCTTTTGTTCAAACTAAAAGTTAGTGGATCGCCATCCGGATCCGAACTGCCATTATCAACATCAGAAGAGGAAATGGATGCAAGTCCATTGGCGTCTAAGTAAACGATAATGCTTTTACATTTAGCAACAGGCGGTTGGTTTAATGTAACCTCATACCTTGCCTCACCACTTGCAGGGCTCGCTGTATTTCCTCCATTTGTTATTTCGCTAAATATACTGGTTAGGAGAACAAAGCTACCACCACCTCCTCCCCTGGAAAAAAGGGCACCGGCGCCACCCCCGGAATAACCGCCACCGCCACCGCCGCCGCCTCTTCCAGCACCACCACCCCCATAACCAAAACCTCCATTGCGCCAATCGTTAATCAAAGAAATGCATCCCTCACTACTACCACCATATCCACCCTGGCTATCATTATTATTTCCAAATCCACCCTCACCAACATAGTTAATGCTCTGATCAGAAACATTTAAACAAGGTATATGAGAAAATTGATCGCTACTACCTCTACCTCCACCACCAGCAGCATAAAAAGGAGGTAATACTCTACCGTTGTCACCATTTATACCACCGGGACCCTTAAAACCCGGCCCAGGTACAATATCATTACCATCACCACCATCTCTACCCGACCGTCCGCCTTCACCGGTCTGGCTGAAAGGACAAACTCCAGCTATCATGTGTTCGGCAGCACCGCCGCCCCCACCTGCCACCCCAAGTAATATCCATGAACTACTTCCCGGAGACTTGTATAGCACGGCCGTGCCGCCACCACCGCCACCATAGTCAAAGCCTGTGCCCGACTCTGTAACTACGTGTGCATTATCATGACCGTTTTCGCCCTGGTCTCCCACTATAAACCTTACTGTAGATCCATGCGGAATTTGTCCTGAACCGGTACCCACCCGAAATATTGCAACCAATGATGCACCTTCACCACCGTTTGAAGTACAAGTTCTGATTACTTTAAACCCTATAACAGGAACTGTCTCTCCTAAAGAAACACTGGCTTTGCCTCCATCGCCTCCTTTAATTCTGAAAGTGATTTTAACGATCAATGGATTGTTTGGAATTACAAAATCCTGATAGGACCCATCGTACGCAACAAAATGCTCATTGCCATCATCTACAATAAAATATTGAGCAAAGGGTTTATTGAATGCCGACATTGATAATATAAGCAGTGCCAGTAAAGAAATTTTCTTCCTGCCCAAATTATTAAGTGTTGGGAAAATAAAATCCTTTTTAAGAAACATGGATCTGAAGCTGTGTAGAAACTTTTTCATATTTAGAAGTTTTATGGTTGCAAAAAGATGGTCAGAATTTCAGGCACAAGTAAATAATATGATGATCTGAAATAGTGATCAGTAATAAAGGCGGACAAATAAACTTTTCGCGGGGTGGGTATAATATTTTATGAATATATATTCAATTACATTTTGTAAAAACTACCAATTCACCAACGGCGGCTTTGAATGAGTATGCGGTAACCCGTTTTTTAAAAATAAATTTGTAATTCTGTTTTTCATTAACGGCGGAGACCAAATGATTAACGGCGTCCCTGGAAGGATGATCTTCTTTATCTGAAACATTTAGACTAACAAGTAAAGATTGTATTGCTTATGCAAGTAACTTTAAGAAGTTCCAGTCGCATAAAAGTTATGCAGTCATTTTCCGCTTATACTAAATTCATTTCTTTTTTATCTATTATACTGCCGTTCACCTGTTCGTTACGGGCACAATACGCAGATAAAGAATTTGTTTCCTATAACGTAAAGAATGGGCTCAGTCATAATTATATTACCTGCCTGCAGCAGGATGATTGGGGAAATATGTGGATAGGAACTGATGGCGGGCTTAACCGTTTTGATGGTAACAGTTTTACAAATTATTTCCGGGCTACCCGGCCCATATTTTTACCCTCAGGTATCATCCGCAACATTAAAAAATTTGGCGCTCACCAATTGGGAGTAATGAGCCATTCAGGTTTTAAATTGATCAACACCAGGGACCTGTCCTACCGCAATTTTTATATAAAGGATAGTACCTCCTTTTCAACCATCTGCAACCAGGCCTGGGATGCCATCCATCTACCCGATAAATCTTTATTGCTGACAACTGCATCAGGCGTCTATGTTTTAAATGAATCCGGGGAGCTGGTTCTCCGGCATGATGCCTATTCAACAAGAGATATCGGGAAGAAAAGAATTCTATACGGACGTGATATTTTCCCGTTGAATGATAAAGAATATTTAATTACGCTGGAGGATAATAAAGTAGGTTGGTATGATTCTGAAATAAAATCATTTCGTGAAATTTCAAAAAACGAAAAAGGATGGACCAATTTTTTTCCTGTAGAACAAAACCAGGATCAAGGTTATATCAACCATTACCAGATAAATAAAAATGAGTATATATCTTTTCATTTTTTGAAGAATAGCATTCTTTATTATAATAAAGCCCTTGATAAGGTAATTCTTTCTGCGGTAGGGCTTCCGGAAATAGAATTTACCTGGGAAAGCCGGATTACCATGCTAACCGATACAAGCTTTGCAGTGAATGGCGGTTATTATGGATTTTATATTTATCACATCAACAGGCAGACGGGCAAAATAACCACCAACGGAAAAAAATACCTCGGGGAGCATAAAATTCAATGCCTCTTCATGGACCGGGAAAAAAGACTGTGGGCGGGAACATCAAAAGGAGTGTTACAACAAAAACTGGTTCCTCCTTTTTTAAAATCATATTTATACCAGCCATTACCCACCGATTCCATTACCGGTAGTATTATGACAGCTTACCGCCACGGGAATAAATTATATGTTGGCCGTTTTTCCAGAAACAAGGGTATGGTAATTATTGATACCGGTACGATGTCAATTACCAAAACCATTGCCTTTTACGGGAAGGATAATATGTGGAATGAAATCCGCTCTATTCAAATGTATCATCCCGATACACTTTGGATTGGCACCAATGCCGGATTGCTTTGGTTTGACACCCGCACAGAGAAGTATGGAAAACTGCATAATACCTTAAACGATCAGTTTAATTATTTTTCAAAATTGAGCGTACTGTCGCCTGTTCGAAAGGATGGCTACGCATGGCTTGGCGGGGTATTAAACGGGACAGTAGCCAGGTATCATATACCCACGAGAAGCTTTACTTTTATTACTGCTTCTACTCAACCGGCACTACCCTTTGAAAAGATAAAAAGTTTTGCTTATGATTCTTATGGCGATATATGGATTGCAGGCCATTCCCTTGCCCGGTGGAATAATCAAAAACAAGAATTTGATACCGTAATAAATGTATATGGGGGTGTAAATAAATACAATGATGATATAATGACCCTAAGTGCTGATGACGACGGATCTTTATGGCTGCACAATGCTGAAAATGGGTTGCTGCAATACAAGATCAGAGAAAAAACGTTCCTGGCTTATACCATGAAGGATGGATTGCCATCGGAAGAATTGGAAACATTCAGCCCGGTTATTGATCACACGCTTTGGATTGGAAGTGCCAACCATCTTTCCAGGTTTAATACGGTAACAAAGAAAATCATTGTATATGATTTTGCCGATGGCTTCCCCGATGAATCACCAAAAAGCCGGAAGATCTATTACGATGAAGGGAGGGAAAAGCTGTATATGTTTTGTAATAATTTGATGGTGGAAATACCGGCCATTTCTCCCCAGGTGAAAGAGAATGAAAGTGAAATACTGATTCATGAAATAAGTGTGAACAATGATCATTCATTTTATTACCCGGAAGTTCCCCTCCAATTGAAACCGAATGAAAACAATATATCCATTCAATTTTCCATTATTGATTTCGAAAGAAATATTTACGGGTTTGCCTACAAAATGAATGATAATGATAGTTGGACGAACCTGGGAGACCAGAGAAATATCAATTTCACTTCTCTTTCGTCCGGCGAATACGTTATCTATCTAAAAGCCACCAGCAATTCAGGTAAAGAAAAAAATAAAATAATCCGTTTTAATATCAGGCCACCCTTCTGGAAAACAGCCTACTTCCAGCTTGCCGTTGGCCTCCTCTCTATAGCTATTGTAATTATAACCTTCCGGTACCGTATAAAACAAATCAGGAAGAAAGCCGATCTGGACCGCTTGCTTGCACGAACTGAATTGAAAGCGCTTCATGCACAAATGAATCCCCATTTTATTTCAAATAGCCTGAATAGTATCCGGGAAATGATACTTAATAATGAGAATAAAGATGCTTCGCATTATATAGCCAAATTTGCACATTTGATCAGGGTCACACTGGAACAATCGACCCAGGCCTTTATCAGTTTACGAAATACTATTGACTATTTGCAACGCTATGTGGAAATGGAAAAGATCAGGAACAGCCATTTTACATTCCGGATCACGACAGATGAGAATTTGGACCTGGATGAAACCATCTTACCCCCCATGCTTATTCAACCCTTTGTGGAAAATGCAATCTGGCATAGTGCCCCGGGGATGGAAAAAAATTTCCTGATCCAAATAGAATTTAAAAAATCCCTGGCACCCCGTGGGCTTACCCAATTAGCCTGTGTTATCGAGGACAATGGCATTGGCATTAACCAATCATTAAAAAATAAAAAAATCAATGAGGACTTGCACCTTTCAGTAGGAATTACCAATATCAACAGCCGGATCCGCTTGCTTAATGAAAAGTACAATTTAAAATGCAGCGTAACTATTGTAGATAAAACCGAATTACCCGGCATTGCAGGGACAGGCACAATAGTAACCATTCGAACACCACTTGAAATAAATAACGACAAAGATTAATTTATACTAACCATTTATTTTTTAGAACACCATAATTAAACATCATGAATCAGATCAGTTCCATTTTAGTTGATGATGAACCCCGGGGACTTACATCACTTCAAAAACTATTGGAAATTAATTGTCCGGATGTAGATGTTATTGGTTGGGGCAACAGTGCGGAAGAAGCAAAAGAAAAGATAAATCAATTACATCCACGCCTTGTTTTCCTGGATATCTCTATGCCCGGTAAGACAGGTTTTGATTTGCTGAGGGACCTGAAGAATATAAACTTTGAAATTATTTTTATCACGGCTTATAATAATTATATGGCCCAGGCATTTCATTTCAGCGCTGTTGATTACTTATTAAAGCCAGTTGATGAAGAATTACTTGTGGAAGCGGTAAAAAGAGCCGCAAAAAGAATTGAAGAAAAAACCAGCGGTCACAATATAGAAACCTTGCTTCACAACATTCAACAGAAAAAAAATCCGCAAAAATTAAAATTATGTATCCCCTCCTTAAAAGGATTCCAGGTTGTGGAAATACATGACATCATTTATTGCGAAGCTCACAGCAATTACACCAATTTTTATTTTACAAACCGGCCTTTCCTGTGTGCTTCCAAGCCCATTCATGAATATGAGGAATTGCTGGAAGATTGCAATTTTGTGCGCATACATAAATCAATGCTCATAAACCTGGAACATGTAAAAGAGTATGTGCGGGGTGAAGGAGGTACCGTACTTCTATCCGACGACCATGTGCTTGAAGTTTCAAGAAGGAAGAAGGATCTGCTCATGACAAAAATGAAAATTTTTTTTAAATACTGACTTTTTAAAAAAATAAGACACAACTTCTGCCCTTCAATAACCGGCCTTTGGCATTTTAAAATGCTTTCTTAGCCGCTTGCTTACCCCCTGCCTCTATCACAGAAGTTCCGTAAACCTTAATAGTAGATTTTATAAAATCCTTTTCATCTGCTTTAAAAATGTTATCTACATATTGCTGGGGATTGCGGTCAATATAAGGAAACCAGGTACTGTGTATCTGAATCATTACCTTATGTCCTTTTTTAAAAGTATGCAGCACATCCTGCAGCGCAATATTTATATCGGATATTTCACCCGGTATAAAAGGTTCCGGCTCTGAAAAGCTATTCCTGAACCTTCCGCGAAACACCTCGCTCCGTACCAACTGCTGATAGCCACCCATTATTATATTTTTAGGATTATGATCATAATTGGGATGGTCGGGTGGATAGACATCAATCAGCTTTACAATGAAATCGGCATCCGTGCCCGTCATTGCTACTTTGAGTTTTGCAAGAATTTCTCCGGCAATGGTAATTTCATCTGTTAAAACTTCCGTTTGAAAAGTAAGTACATCAGGTCGCCGGGAAGCCTCCCGCTGATCATCACTCATGAACAACCGGGGCGTAAAATCTAATCCTTCCGTTTGCGAGGTGTAAGGAACCGGTTTAGCCGGATCGCTGGTATAATCAAAAACTGCTTTTTCATTCAGCGGCTTATTGACTGACAGCTTTCCATTTTCGCCAAAATATAACTGAACAGGAGGTATATTTTCAGGCGGCCATTTATCAAATTGCTGCCATTCTTTTTTTCCTGTGTTAAACATGTACGCTTCGGGCAAGGCTGCCTTGCCTTCATCTTTCAGATAATAAGCAAAAAAAGGTTTTTCAATATTACGCATGTAAAAGGTAGAGATGCTGTCGCCGAAATAAATATGATTGTGCGTACTCTTGCCTTTTTCGGCAGCCCAGTCTCCATGACCCCAGGGACCCATTACAATTGTATTCTTTGCTCCAGGCGACGTTCTTTCAATTGTTTTGTAAATGTTGAGAGGGCCATACAAGTCTTCTGCATCAAACCACCCGCCTACCGTTAACACGGCCGGTTTAATGTTATTCAGGTGAGGAAGAATATTTCTTTTTTGCCAGAAAGTATCGTAGTTGGGATGATCTGCCATCTGCTGCCAGAAAAAATTATCGTGATGAAAATCCCTGGTAATATTTTTTAAAGGACCAAGATTTAAATAGAAGTCATATCCATCTTTTTCTTTTCTTCCGTAAAACCGCATTAACTCATTGATAAACCAATTATCTTTTGTGGTGTCTTTCTTTTGGTAGCCGAAAACAGCAAAGGCTGCGGTATAACTTTGCAGGTAGGCACCATTATGATGAAAATCATCAAAGAAGAAATCGGAGACCGGTGCCTGGGGAGAGCATGCCTTTAATGCAGGATGTGCATCAGGCAAAGCGGCAGCTGAATAAAAACCGGGGTACGAAATACCAAAAATTCCGACCCGCCCGTTGTTTCCTTTTACATTTTTTATAAGCCAGTCAATGGTATCCCAGGTATCGGAACTTTCATCTATGTCTTTTTTATTCTTCGGATTGTTGCCCGATATATTAGGCGTCATATTATTAAATATCCCCTCACTCATATACCTTCCCCGCACATCCTGGAATACCAGGATATAGCCGTCCTCAACCAGGTAAGGGGAAGGATGACCATGAGTTTTATAATCTGCATAAACGGAAGCGTTGTAGCAAGTACGGTTCATGAGGACGGGCCATGTCCTGGATTTATCCTTTGGCACATAAACTACCGTATAAAGGGTTTTTCCATCACGCATAGGAATTCTATATTCTGATTTTACATAGTGTTCCCGCATATACAACGAATCCTTGTTTGGTTCCTGGCCATTTACTATAATAGTATATAAAAAAGAAAAAAGAAGCCCAAAAATAATTTTCATACCCTGAAATTTAATTAAGAGGAAATAAATGGTGACGGCTAAACTACTGAAAAATAAAAGAAGGGAAACCATATTTGTTTGCAATTAGTTTTGTTGTAATGCATCGAAGTCTACCCAAAGTTTCCAGGGAGTAGGTCAACAAAAACTCTGTTAAAAAAACTTCTTTACAATAGTTTAACTGATTATGGCTTGATCTTTCATCTGGTTTGCCGTCATAACCTTATTAAATTATTTAAAACCACAGAGCATGAAAACATTGATCTCTACTTTTTTTATCGGACTTATTTTTTTAACCTCCTGCGGCACTTCAAATGTAAAAGAACCGGAATACCGGGATATCCGTGAAGTGCGTATGATTGACCTTGGTGTTTTACAATCTACAGCCGGCATTGATCTTATTTATTACAATCCCAACAATTTTGGCGTACAGCTTTCTGATCTTCGCGGAGATGTGTACGTAGATAATGTATTTTTTGGCCGTTTGGGTCTGAATGAAAAAGTGAACGTAAAAAAAAGATCTGAATTTATAGTTCCGGCAATCATTAAACTGGACATGATTGGCGCTGTTAAGAATCAAAGGGAACTTTTCAAAAAGAAGGAGGCCCTGGTAAAAATTGAAGGAATGGCCCGCGTTTCCAAATCAGGCTTATCCAGGGATTTGCCCATTCGCTTCGAAAGGATGGAAAACATTGAGCGGTTCAGAAGTTTGGTTTCCCGATAATAAAATGGCATTTAAAAAAATCCCCGGATCATCCGGGGATTTTTTTTGATTTAACAAGTTTCATCAGGAAGACTTTTTTTTGCTTTACCACTATTAATCCCGCTGGCATGAAATAAGAATAAGATTTTTGTGCAATTTTTTTACCTGCTTAATTCAAATTTTTAGATTTGTAGAAATTAAGATTGATTTTATGAGAAAAGTAATCTTACAATTAGCCATCAGTCTCGATGGCTTTATAGAAGGTCCCAATGGAGAATTTGATTGGTGTCTTACAGATCATGATTACGGCATGACCAATTTTTTTAAGCGAATTGACGCCATCTTTATTGGTCGCAAAAGTTATGAAATAAGCCTGGCCATGGGTGGTTCTGCTCCACCGGGCTTTCCTGCTTTGAAGGAATATGTTTTTTCAAATTCGTTAAAGGAGGTTGAAGGTGATCGGCTGCTGGTTAAAGGGGATATAGAAACGGACGTAAGTAAGATAAAAATGGAGCCTGGCAAAGATATCTGGTTATATGGAGGTGCCTCTCTGACCACACATTTTTTAAATCATGGATTGGTAGATGAAATGGCATTAGCCGTACATCCTATCCTGCTGGGCCAGGGCAAATTATTATTTCAAAAGATTAATGGGCGAATTCCTTTAAAATTAATAAACTCCACCAGGTACCCTTCCGGCCTGGTCATGTTAAATTATGATATTCAAAAATAGCTGCCTGTTACCGGACATTACGCAAAAAGAGAATATAAAAAATATAACACGCCAGCGGGCAGTTTCGGTATGCCCTGCTTTAAATTAAAATGAAGTAGGTTCGTGATCGAAAATTGCAAATTATATCCATTACAAAAGGAAAAAGTGGTATTCAAATGAGATAATTGTCTTGAAAGGTTTAATATTTATTTTTCTAATTGACCAATTAATTTTTATATAGAATGAAAAAAAAGATTGTAGCTATCCTAACCCGTCATTTGTTTTTAGGAATTCTGATGTCTTCTTTACTATCAGCTTACGGAGGTGAGCCGGCAGCCAGGGAGTTTTATCATTTAACCGTTTACCACTTCTCCACTGATGCACAGGAAAAGCAAATTGATGGTTACCTGAAAAATGCATTAATACCTGCTTTGCATAGAATGAATTTAAAGAATATAGGATCCTTTAAACCCCTGGGAAATGATACGGCGAACGATAAAAGAATTTATGTGCTGGTAAATCTGAAGTCCCTGGACATGGTGAACCATATTTTTTCTAAACTTAAATCTGATAAAGACTACCAGGCCAGGGGAGCAGAATACCTGAATGCAGTTTATAATGCGCCGCCATATACAAGAATGGAAACAATTTTATTGCAGGCTTTTTCTATGGCGCCGAAGATGCAATTGCCTGCGTTAAAGGAACCAAAATCAGGAAGGGTTTATGAATTGCGTAGTTATGAAGGAGCTACGGAAAAAATTTATGAAAATAAAGTACACATGTTTAACCAGGGTGGAGAAATTAATATTTTTAAGAACCTCAATTTTAATGCAATATTTTATGGTGATGTGCTGGCGGGCAGCAAAATGCCCAATTTAATGTATATGACGAGTTTTGAAAATATGGAAGACAGAAATAACCATTGGAAGGCATTTTCGGCAGATCCCGATTGGAAAAAACTTTCATCTGAGCCAGGATATAAAAACAATGTTTCCCATATTGATATTCTTTTAATGCGCCCCACTGATTACTCGGATTATTAAAGTTTGTCAGATTTTTTTTCGAGTTTGAGGCCAGGTGGAATGTGGAATAACTAATTGTAGCATTTTTTTTGGACCCCGAAACGCTCCTAAATAAAACAAAAATGGCAAGATCTCACCACAGGAAAAAACACAAGGAACATCTGAGGCAATTTAAGAATAAAGAAGACAGGCCCTTGCCTGCTGCCAAAACCAAGGCAGCCAGTTTATTTGCCATTGGTGGTGGAATTGCCGGCTTAGCCGTAAGCTATTTTGCGAGCCAGGGTTCTTTGCTATGGATTTCAATTGGACTAATAACCGGCGTATTTGCAGGCTACCTGATTGGTCGGAAATTTGATTGACAGATTTACAATAACTATGTAACATTTATCGCAACAGGGCCACAGTTCCTTTTATTTTTTCTCCGCCACCTTTAATGTCTATCACATAAATATAGATACCAACTGGAAGAAGATTGCCCTTAAATTTTCCATTCCATGGCCGGTTGTCGTTTTTATTTTGAAAAACAACCTGGCCTGCCCTGTTAAAAACAGTTAATTCAAATTCAGGATAAGCAGCCAGGGCCGGAATATTCCAGGTATCATTCAGGCCATCATCATTTGGCGAAAATGCATTGGGAACAAAGACATCTTTATAAACAAATACCCTAACAGTATCCATTGCAGTACCACATCCATCATTAGAAATCACTTGTAAAATATAGCTGGTATCCTGGGGAGGATTAACCGTTGGTTGCAAGACCCGGGTGCTATTAATAAACGCATCGGGAAACCAGGAATACCCTGCATTCAGTCCTGCTGCACTGGCGGAGAGTTGAACTGAATTTCCTTTTATGATCCACTTATCAGGACCTGCATTTGCGCCTGGCCTCATCGCCACATTTACTGTAACCTGTGCTGTATCACTGCATGCAAACTGGTTTGATACAATTACATTATATAAGGTAGTTAATTCGGGCGAAGCGATCGGGTTTGAAATATTAGTGGCAGAAAGTCCTGTTTCGGGCATCCATTGATAATTTATGCCTCCGCTACTCTCGAGTTGAACATCCTCACCTTCACAAATATTCTCAACTGAAAATGAAATTCCGGCCACGGGGCTTGGATTTACAACAACGGACACAGAATCCAGACTTTTACATCCGGCATCACTCGTAACAAGTACATAATATTTCCCTGATTGGGACAATTTTACATTATTGATAGAAATAGAAGATCCGGTGGCTGAGAAATTATTAATTCCATTCCATTGATAAGTAAGGCCACCAGTAGCATCCATCTCAAGAGTATTGTTTTCACAAATAGGGCTATTGCTCTCTAATGCCGTTTTGGGAATAGCATTCACTTTGATTACCAGGGGTTTTGAAACAATCCTGCATCCGATCGAATTCATATTGCCGGCTTCTGCCGAAGATAACCTGAACAGGTAATCACCCGGTACAGCATTTGAACTAAAATCTTGAGTTAATCTAGTTGTAGTGGCACCCGGTATATCAGACCAGGTTATACCATCTCTGCTTTGTTGCCACAAAAAGGACGGATTATTAAACCCCGCGGAAACCGAGCAGGTAAACTCAAAGGACCTGGCCTGCCCTTCGCAAATAATTACTTCAGATGATGAAAACCCTGAAATAGATGATGATAATTGAGGGCCACAAGGTTTAAATGTAATATCATCCAAGGCAAGGTCATTGCCACAGCCTCCCGGCGCATTATTGAATATTCTGAGTACAACATTTGAAACATTAGCAGGGGTGGTAAAGAAAAAACCAAATTGTTGCCAGGCGGGACTTGTTTGTACGGACAATGTATTTGTATTATATGATTTCAACAGGGATCCATCTGTATTTTCAATGGTAAAAGTAAGATTGGGCTGCGTGGGATTCACTCCACAGGCAGTTGACCTAAGTACGTTGACAATCCAGGCGGCAAATTCATAAGTAGTTCCTCCACAAAGCCCTTTTACTGTGTCAAGATAAAATGCACTGGGTTGAAATGATGCGTTTACCAGCATAAAATAGCCATTGGGATCCCCGGTGTGATCAGAAACAAGCGTATGCCAGCTACTATTAAAACAATTACTTGTATTATTTCTTACACTATAAAAACCATCCTGGGGACAATCAGCTACCTGGTATTGATAGGTGGTAGTTGCCGCTTTTAAGGAAGGCCCGGGATTAATGCCAGCCCCAAACGTTATGTTGACCAGCGGATCACCCAGGCTGCCCTGGCATAATTGTGCGTTAAGCCCTTGAATCCAGGGAATAACCATAAAAAAAATGAAATAGAATGTTTTAAAAAAGTAAACCAAAATAATTAATTGAATGCCCAAAATAAACAGTTATTCTCATACTTTATCAATGCACTTACAACCATGTAAGGAAAGAACAACTTTTTAATTAAATAACGCTTGGGAAATTTTAAACTTTCAACTTAAACATATATTTTTGGATGGCCTGAAGTCTTCTGATGGCTCATAAAAAAGTTGATTAAAAATACCTTTGAATATCTACCCAAAAAGACTTTAAGCCAATACCTTCTTTTTTAAGAGCATTAAATAAATATTTGTCATTTCTTTTCCATAAACTGAGGTAATTATTTTTACTTGAAATTGTTTTTTTTGTATCAATTATAATTTAGTTTTTTATTAATAATATCATGATAACCTTATTTTAGCTCTTTTCGATTTCAGATTTTTTAACCAACTGACCAAAATCAAAAATGCATACAGACAAGATCAATATCATTCAGCAATATGTCTGCTGCCCGGATTGTAAGGCACCCATTCATTTTGAAACTTCTCATTTTACATGTACGGAATGTGGAAGGCAATTTCCCTATTCCGACGGCATATTGGAAATGCTACCTATGAAACCTGTTCATTATGCATTTGATAAAAGGAGTGCCTATCACGAAGAAATCTATACCACCCTTTTTAATACTAAAAGAGAAAATGCCAACATGGAGAATTCATGGGCGCCACCAGAGTTAGTAGATCCAAAATGGCTCAGAAAAAAGCTATACCACGTTAATTTTATTAAAACGCTGATTGAAAAAAATACCATTGAGCGAAAAACCTTTTGCGACTTTAGCGGGGGTTCGGGTTATTACACCTTTGAATTCCATAAGATGTTTGATTGGATATTTCATTGTGATCTCAGTATTGAATCCATGTTATATACCATGAAAAGAGCAGAAAAGCAAAATATCAATAACATGATATTTATCAGGACAGACTATACACAACCTCCCTTTAAGAATACGCTTGATCTTTTATATTGCGGGGATTCACTTATTTATTCACCTTATCATGAAGGACTGGTATTGAGCGGCATGAAGCAATCACTGAAAGCGGATGGTTATGCTATTTTTGATTTTCATAATTGGTGGCACAATCCTTTAAGGCGTATGGGGCTGATGAAAAATTATTTTGGTGAATGCTACAGTTATTCAAAAAAGCAAACGGAAGGATTTGTAAATCATCATTTCCCGATTCATACTTACCATAAATATTACCAGGAATTTACGAACGGCCAGCGGGCATCCTTTATTCCTAATTTCTTTCCGCATACAAGACATACTTATATTGCTCAAAAGAAATAGACCGAATAGGTTTTCAGCATTTTAAAAGCAACCAGGTTTTGATGTTTGTTTAGAATAACCTGATTATAGTCTTTACCGGGATTGGATTCCTTTTAGAAAAAATACCAATCCATTAATATATAAAAATTGAAATCGTGTTTTCTCCACAACGAAAAGGCATTTTTCGAATAGCCATGATTCAATTTTTGTTCATTGTAATTACAGGCTGCAATACTTCATTAAATAAAAATGTTTCTGACCAGGAAGATTCCATCTATTTACCACCTACATTATTTGAAAAGCTTACCGGAACCTGGCAAGTGGAAAAAAGAAACCATTTTGAGCAATGGTCAAAAAAAAGCGACGGAACCTATGAGTGCAAAGGTTTCAAAGTCGTTGGCAAGGATACATCCTTTTACGAAAAGGCTACCATTTACCCGGATCGTTCCAATTGGGTGTTTGAAAACACGGTAAATGATCAAAACGAAGGCAGGCCAGTTAAATTCATTTCTACATTTCTAACCCCGTCTATTGTTCATTTTTCAAACCCCGAGCATGATTTTCCTACCGATATTCAATATGAAATGACTGGCGACAATACGTTAAAAGCGTTTATTTCAGGCCCCGGAAAAAATAACCTACAGGATACCATATACTTTTATTTTAAAAGGGTGAATTAAAAATTCTCATCGGCATCAGCCGACTATCTTTTTTTCAATTTTAATTTTTTGGAGTTATCATTACTAAGAGAAAATATGTAATGTAAAATACTACATCAAGTTAGTTGATTGAACTATTTAGGATTTCCCCGTCTAATCGTTTCTTTACAGTGTTGATGAAGTTGGTGAGATATTTATCCGACAATACCCTTGAAAAACAATTACGTCCAATATCCATCATCAACGATTTAAAGATCCACTTATACCGTTTGCCTGTTTGGCAGGCAAACGGGTTTTTAAAAGATCAACGAGTAGTTTCGAAGGCTACTTTAAAATAGGTAAAGGGGGTTAACCGATTCGCTCCCTATTAACAGGGGGGGTAGTTTCACTGTCCCCTTTTTTTTTATTTAATTCTACCGTTATATTCCCAAGGCTTCAATACCGAATTATTCCAACTTCACCTCGAACCTTTTCAATTTTTCAAGGCTAAACATGTGAAACAGGACTCCTATTCTTATCCAGGAAATTGTATATGAACTATTGCCACCAAAATTTCGGAAAGGAAATGTTCAGGTTTGAAGTCGGATTTTTAATTTTATGCAGCAATACACGCTTAAGTTCTGTACATTTACAAAAACCAATTATTATGAACCTTTTTGTAGCAGGTCTCCCTTACGATTTGGATGACGATGAATTAATGGAAATTTTTGAAAAATTTGGCGCAGTAAACTCTGCTAAGGTTGCTATTGACAAGGAAACTGGCAAAAGCAGGGGTTTTGGATTTGTGGATATGAAAAATGACTCTGAAGGAAAAGACGCTATAGAAAATTTGAACGATATTTCTCTGGGCAAAAAGCCATTGGTAGTGAAACAGGCAGAGGAAAGATCCCAGGGTGGTGGCGGAGGATTTAATAATCGTGGCGGCGGAGGGGGTGGATTTAATAACCGAGGCGGTGGCGGGGGCGGCTACAACAGACCTCCCGGAAATAATAGGGATCGCAATCGTTATTAACTTTTATTACTGTTTTATCTAGAAATTTTCCTGATCAAGGAATACATAAATTATCTTTTCATTAGCCTGTCCCGGAATAAATTTTCCGGGACTTTTTTTTTCAGCAAAAGTTTAATTGATTTATTAATAATTATCACCTTCAACGCTATTATTTTTTATGCATTTTACCGTTAATAATAGTTAAAAGTATTTTCAGTTAAATGCCTTATTAACAATGAAATAATTCCTAAAGGCTAATTGCTTTAACATCTGTATTTTTTATGGCATTCTTTCTGATTATTCAATAGAGAATTTATAATTCTAATTAATTTAAAAACTACAGTTATGAAAAGACTTTTTTACTCATTAAGCATCGCCGGTTTGGTTCTATTACTAATTACAGCCTGCAACAGAAAACCAGCGACATCGGTTGAAAGCACCAAGGGTTTGTTGTATTCCGATACTGTTGGATTAGCTGAATTTCAAGATTGGAAAGTTCAAAATGAAAGACTAAAAGCAATAGAGGCGTACAAACAATCAGAAAATACTTCTTATGCTTCCCAGGGCACGGTAGCCCGCAGAAGTTCTTCAGGAACCAGAAGCGGTTCAATGAGATCTGGTTCTGAGAATCAAGCGAAGACTTCAAAAAGAAAGGGTTGGAGTAAGGCAGCAAAAGGAGCGGCTATTGGCGCTGGTTCCGGGGCTGTGATCGGAGCCGTTGTCAATAAGCGAAATCGTGCAGTAGGGGCCGCAATTGGTGGCGTTATTGGCGGAGGAGTAGGTTATGGAATAGGCAGGTCGAAAGACAAGAAAGATGGAAGATATTAAAAAAGGATAAATTCCTTACATAACGAATGAATTATTCAGAGGCTATTATTTGATAGCCTCTTTTTTATGGGAATAACCGTTATCAAGGAAGGATTTAAAAGTTAATTGCCTATTTGCCTTGTTGGATTTACAATGTTATATCTGTCAACAGGTTAACAAAAAGGCGTTTCAAATAGAAAAAAACTTCGAGGTAATTATACACAGCAACAAATATTACTGCCTATTTCGCTACTTTCATGTGTTGATTTTTTATTGAATTTTAGATATAATATAACCGCCATGCGTACTGCTTACTCAGGAGCATTAACCTTTCTTGTAAGTTTAATGTTTCTCCACCTAACAACCGTTAATGCCCAGGATAATAGTAGTCTCAGATATGAAAATCCATCACTATATAGTGGAATTGAGGTTGGATCAAAGGGCGTAAAAATGAGCTTACTTGAAATTGGAAAAAATTCAAAAAACAACGGCACCTTCAACGTATTAAAGGATACATCCGTTAATACAGATTTTATATCATTTTCATCTCCCACTTTCCATGCAACACTGAATGGCTTCTCCGATCTCTATTCTATTGCTATCAAAAATTATAATATTTCACCAAATAATATTTTTACTGTTATCAGCAGCGGCGTTCAAATGCAGGCAGCCAGGGAAGAAAAAAAAGAGTGGATAAGTCAGCTAATAGATTCCTTTAAAATAAAAATAAAGGAGCCGCAAAGAGAAGTAGAAGTAATTGATGCGTTACAGGAAGCCAGGCTTTCACATTTAGGGATTGTTCCCGATTCCAAAAGATTTAGCACATTTCTCATAGACATTGGAAGTGGTAATACCAAAGGAGGTTACTTCCCGTACGACAACACAAAAGATTTTAAACTTTTCAACCTGGACTGGGGTACTAAAAGCACAGGTAATGCTGCTGAAAAAAGGTGTGATGAATTTGATAAAACATTAGCTAATTACAACAAACAACTGTATAGGGTTTTAGTAGGGGCAGAAGAAAAGGACATTGTTTATGCTGTAAATGCCAGTGGCGCTTATAACATGAATGACTATATCGCATTTAGTGGTGGTATAGCTTGGGCGGTAGCTACTTTGATCAGGCCGGAAGCATACAGCAATTCAATTATTGCGGTTACTTATGATGATGTCATAAACTTCAGTGAAACACTTTATAAAAATTATGAGGCCCTGTCTGACGACGATCTGGTAAGAAATATTGATGACAACTGGATCGACAGAACAAGTGTTTCAAAAGAAATCAGGCGGGTGCATAAGGTGTTTGACCAACGTTCCATGATGGCTGGTACGGGACTTTTACTTAAAATTATGAGACAGTTCAAGTCGATCTATGAAACAAAACAATTCTACCTCGTAAAGAATGGACAAGTGGGATGGATATCTGCCTATGTAGATCAACATTCCAGCCAATAAGATTGGAACTGGTTTTAAACTTCTGTAATTATTTTATTTAGGAATGCGTAACCGCATAAATCAGTTAATCACCCGGCTTCGGTCGGGTGATTAATTTATTATATTCGTCATTAGTATCAATATCGATATTTCCCTCTTGAAATAGTACTGTCGCCATTTCATTTGTATGCTTTTGTAAAATCTTTCTTGCTCCGGCATCACCTTTTAACTCTAATAATTCCGGGAAAATGGATTTATGAAAAAGGCAAGGGGGGCCTATCGCGTTTTCATATAAACTGGCAACTACGGGATTCCCCGTTCTGTTTTGGGTTGTAATTAATAATCTCAACAAGGTTGCCGAAACATATGGCTGATCGCAAACCATAATTATAACTCCATCAGCTGATGGAGCAATATGTAAAAGTGATTCTACTCCAAAGCGAATGGAAGATGCCATTCCTTCTTTCCATTCCTTATTTTCTACTACCCTGATTTTTTTTTGATCCAATATTTTATCCATCCGGTCTGCCTGCGATCCCAGTACTACAATTACAGGATCAGTCCCGGCGTTGTTTGCTTCATCAATTGTATGTTCTAAAAAACTTTTCCCCTGGTAGGAAAGCAATTGTTTTGGTCTTCCTAACCTGCTGGAAGATCCGGCTGCAAGGATAAGAGCAGCACAATTTTTTGTTATAGTATATGTCTCGTTTATACCTGGTTAAATTTTTCATCGATATGTACCTGCCCAATAATAAATTCATTCCGTGAATGAATAGTGCCCGGGTTATCATTTAATGACAATCCCTTCTTTCCACTTAACACCATCTTAATTTCCGCCAGAATGGACAATGCGATCTCTTCCGGAGTTTCAGCACCGATATCAATACCTACAGGACTATAAATGCATAATTGTTCTTCCTCCGACAGAAAAACTCCCTGTTCTTCCAATTCCCTTAGCATCCGTCCTAATTTCTTCTTGGGTCCCAACATTCCTAAAAACCTCACTTTCTTTAATACAAGAGGATGAAGCATGGCCAGATCATAATTATAGTTATGTGTCATTAATAAAAAGATTGTCCGGTCGTCTATTGAAATCCGTCCGATCACATCTTCTGGCTTTGAAACCAATACCTGGCAGGATGCAATAAATCGCTCTTTCTTTGCATATTCCGGCCGACCATCAATTACGGTAGTTTCCCATCCCAGGATGCCAGCCATGGCTACCAGCGGAATCACATCATTTCCTGCACCGATAATGATCAATGATACCGTGGTTTCCACCAATTCAATAAATGCTGTTAGATTTTTATCTTCTGAAATGTAGGTTTGAAATTTAGAACGGTTGCCATTTAATACTTGCTTGCCATCCCTGATCAAAACATTTTTTAAGAAAGGAATATTTCCTTCTACAATTTCATTTTCTCTCAACAACAAACAGGTGCCAGGCTGAGCATCCCTTTTATTTTCCAGTGAGAAGAGGGTTATTAAAACCGCTTTCTGCCTTCTCGCAGTCATCATTTTCAAAAGTTCAACTGGATTATTTGGTTCCGATTTATTGATGGGCTCTATAAGCACCTGGATAATTCCATTGCATCCCAGCCCAACGCCAAGTTTTGCATCATCTTCATCCATGGTATCATAGGTTACCAGCATAGATCTTTGCTGCGCCATTACCAGCAAAGCTTTTCGCAAGGCGTCGCCTTCCAGGCACCCCCCGCTAATGGCCCCCGTCAATTGCCCTTCATCGGTAATTAGCATCCGGGCACCCGGTCTCCGGTAAGATGAACCTTCTACATGAACAACTGTGGCCAGTGCGGTTTGTCTTCCCTGGGCCTGTGCCAGATCAAATGCTTTAATAATATCTTGTATTTCTTTCATGGCTCCCTGCTGTTTATCAACTCAATTTACTTATTATCTTTTATTTGATTGATGTAATGAATACAACCGTCTACAAAAACTAACAGACCAAAAAAAATTAATGAAGGAATAAATTGAAACCCGGCCACTTAAGGCTGGGGATTAAGTATAGATTTAATTACTATTTTAACTAAAGGGTAGCTTAACCTAAGTCAGCTGTTTTTGAAACAGTAACACGATTACACATATGAGGAGAATAGGTGTTTACCCGGGAGCCTTTCAATCAGGAAAACTTAACGCATTCCTTTAGTTCTTTTTCTGTGTAGGCCAATTTATATTGTGCCAGAACATCATCAGGCACACCATTCCATTTATTGGGGGTATTACCGGCATAGCCAATATCTTTTACTCCCATCTCAGATGTATAGAAGCCTGAAGCCGTCAAATTGCGCATAAGAGAGAAGAATACAACTCCCTGTTTCATGTCTGGTTTTGCTTTATTGGGATAGGCGATCAGGTCTACCATTTCTATTTGCTGCTGTTGGGTGCAATCTTTAAATGCTTTTTCATATTTTTTCAGGCATTGCATATCAAGCCAGCGCAGTCCGCCACGCATGGGAACCTGGTGTTGTGGCATATCTCTTACAATAAAATCAATAAAGTCGGGCACTTTGGCATCAGAGGCGCTGCCACTGATCTCATCTTTCGGAATGATTATATCCCCGAGCACAGTAATGGTTGCTATTTCATGCGGGGAGAAAAACTTACCCTGCGCAATTAAAGATTTTTCATATTCCAGTTCTTCAGCAGTTCGGTCCAGGGCAAATTGAGGTTCTCCTTTTTTTACTTCAGGTGCTTTATTATCTGTTGTATTACATCCCGCCACTACAGCTCCTGTAGCTAAAGCCCCGGATGCGATCAGTTTTAAAGATTTGCGACGATCCATAATGATTGTTTATGGTTGTATATAATTTTTCTTTTCTCTTTTTTAATCCTCAAAAAATAATACTTATAGATTTTGCTTTTTCATTTCATCTATAATGTATTCGCTGGCTCTCATTGACAATGCCAGTATAGACCAGGTAATGTTTTTATCGGCCTGGCTTACAAATTGTCCTCCGTCTACGCAAAAAACATTCTTGCAATCGTGTGCCTGGCTCCATTTATTTAATGCGGAGCGTTTGTTATCATTACCCATTCTTACCGTACCGCCCTCATGTATAATTTCACCGGGCTTTGACAGGCCATAATTATTGCTTGCATTATCATCAGCACCCCAGGTAATAATGGCACCCATGTTATGCATTACTTCTTTAAAGGTCTCCTTCATATGTTTGGCCTGATTAATTTCATGTTCACTCCACTTTACACTAAACTTTAAAACAGGAATTCCAAACTTATCAACTGTTGTGGGATCTATTTCACAATAATTAGATTCAAGCGGTATGGCTTCACCCCTTCCGGCCATTCCAACCCCTGCCCCATAAAAATAACGGTGATCTTCCTTTAAGGATGCACCATAACCACCCGCTTCTTTCTGTTTTCCTTTTACAACATATTTGCCATTCAGATTCTCTATGCCCCAGTTAAATCCATACGATGGCTGTCCCTGCCCTCCCCAATACTCAATGTGATAACCTCTTGGGAAATCAAGTTTTTTATTATCCAGCCACCATGGCGAGTATACATGCATGCCCCCTACTCCATCTTCGTTGAATCTTTTGCGATCAAATAATTGAGGAAGAATACCACCCATTGCCGCACCGGTAGAATCATGAAGATATTTTCCAACTACATTACTGCTATTAGCCAGGCCGTTGGGATGCCGTTGCGATTTTGAATTTAATAACAACCGGGCTGACTCACATGCACTGGCTGCCAGTACCACCACTTTTCCTTCCACCTGGTATTCCATCATATCGTCCTTGCTGATATAGGACACTCCGGTGGCCAGTCCTTCCTTATTGGTTAACACCTCCCTTGCCATAGCATTGGGTATAATGTCAATATTACCCGTTTTCATGGCCGGGTATATTAATACGTTTGGAGAGGAAAAATCTGCTTTGTAATAACTGCAGTTGCGGCCACATTGAGCACAGAAAGCACAGGCGCCTCTTTCCTTATTATCCGGCAATTGTTGTGTAAGAATAGAGAGCCGGGAAGGAATGACCTTCACTCCTGCCTGGGTCGCCGCATTTTTTATAAAGAGTTCATGCAGCCTTGGCTTGGGAGGAGGAAGAAAAAACCCATCAGGATCATTATCCAATCCCTCATTTGTACCGAAAACACCGATCATTTTATCTATCCTGTCATAAAAAGGCTTAATGTCTTCATACCCGATTGGCCAGTCATCACCCAGCCCATCTATGCTTTTTCTTTTAAAATCCCTGGGTCCAAAACGTAAAGATATTCTGCCCCAGTGATTGGTACGACCTCCCAGCATCCTGGCCCTCCACCAGTCCCATTGCGTGCCGGAAGCTTTCGTGTAGGGCTCTCCATCAATTTCCCAACCGCCATAACAAGCATCAAAATCTCCAAAAGGACGAAGTTTTGTACTGGCTCCCCGCCGGGGTGAGTCCCAGGGATTTTTAAATTGAGTAACGTTCTTTTCCGGATTGTATAAAGGTCCCGCTTCAATAACGCAAACTTTTAAACCTGCATTGGCCATAACATAAGCAGCCATTCCTCCACCGGCGCCAGAACCCACAATAACTGCATCATATTTTTTAGGTTGCTTCTTAATTTGGAAGTCGCCCATAATGTACTCGTTTTAATGATAGAAATGATCGCCAATTTACACGTAAAGATTCAATCAAAGAATATTTATTTATTTATACCATATGCACTCGTTTGCGCAAAAGCCGGGAAGGAAAGTATCTTTAAACAAAAATTATCTGCTTAATGAAAAATGCAATTATACTGATAGGAATTATGATACCCTTTTTATTACGAGCACAAATAAATGAATATACTTCTTACCCTGAATACAATGGTGCAGATCTTGGTCTCTCTTATTCTTCCAGCCAAACTTCTTTCCGCTTGTGGGCTCCAACAGCGGATCTCGTTCAATTACGATTATACCAGGAAGGAACCGGAGGTGACCCTTTACAAACCTTAGATATGAATAAGGCAGATTCCGGCACATGGACAATAGATCTTGCCGGAGAAATGAAAGGATTGTTTTATACGGTCCGTGTCATGATCAATAACAAATGGCTTAAGGAAATACCAGATCCTTATGCACGGGCTGTGGGTGTAAATGGGAAAAGGGGACTAATTATGGATTTGAAAGAAACAGATCCGGATAACTGGCAAAATGATAAAAGCCCGGTGTTGGAAAATGCAACAGATGCGGTGATCTATGAACTACATGTAAGGGACGCAAGTATTTCTCCAAATTCAGGTATTTACAACAAAGGAAAATTTTCAGGACTTACCGAAAAAGGAACTCGTAACATTGCGGGTCTGTCTACCGGTCTGGATCACCTGGCAGACTTGGGTGTGACGCATATTCATCTTTTACCCATTTATGATTTTTATTCTATTGATGAAACGCAGCCGGAAAAACCACAATATAACTGGGGATATGAACCATTAAATTATAATACGCCGGAAGGCTCATATGCCAGCAATGCATGTGATGGATTAACCCGGATCAATGAATTAAAACAATTGATAAAAACATTTCACGACAATAACCTGGGTGTAGTGATGGATGTAGTTTATAATCATACCATGCTTACTGAAGATTCCTATTTTAATCAAATTGTTCCGGGGTATTATTACCGGCAGGCACCGGATGGAACTTTTTCTAATGCAACAGCCTGTGGCAATGAAACAGCAAGTGAACGACCTATGATGCGAAATTTTATGCTGGAGTCACTAAAATTTTGGGTAAACGAATATCATGTGGACGGATTCCGGTTTGACTTGATGGGTGTGCACGATATCACAACCATGAATATTATAGCCAGGGAATTAAGGAAAATAAAACCCGGCCTATTGCTTTATGGCGAAGGATGGACAGCTGGTGAATCACCCTTGCCTGACAGTGTAAGGGCATTAAAAAAATATGCATACAAATTGGATGATATTGCCGTATTCAATGATGATATCCGCGATGGAATAAAAGGAAGTGTATTTGTGAATGAGGAACGTGGATTTGCCAGCGGCCGTCCGGGTATGGAAGAAAGTATAAAATTTGGTATTGTTGCAGCCTGCAAACATCCACAGGTCGATTATAAAAAAGTAAATTATTCCAACGCTCCCTATGCTGCCAAACCGGCTCAAACTATTACCTATGCGGAATGCCACGACAATCATGTGCTTTGGGATAAACTAAAGATATCTGCTATTGATGCCAGTGAGGCGGAAAGAAAAGAAATGTATAAACTTGCTTTAACCATCGTATTAACATCGCAGGGAATTTCTTTTTTACATGCGGGATCAGAATTTTTGCGAAGCAAAAAGGGTAATGAAAATTCATACAACTCGGGGGATAGCATTAATGCAATTGACTGGAATTTGAAAACAAGGAACCATGATGTTTATCTCTATGTAAAATCCTTAATTAAAATGAGGAAGGAACATCCTGCCTTCCGTATGAAAACGGCGGAGGATATTGTCGGCAACCTGGCTTTCCTTGACAAAATGCCTGAAGGCACCATTGGCTACACTATCAACGGCGCAGCAGCAAAAGATAGCTGGAAAAAGATTCGGATATATTTTAACGGCACGGCCATTCCTCAGAAAATCAAACTTGACCAGGTAAGCTGGAAATCTTTTGTCAGCAATAACCAACTCATAGCGGGTGATTCTGTAGTGAATTCGCTCGAACTAAAACCCTATAGTTGCTCCATATTGTATTTCTAATCATCAGGAATAACGCAAAAGTTATTTCTTTAAAAAGATCACGATGGCACCAACAATGGTTAATGCAATAACAACCTTCCTGTAGCTATTATCTTTTATTTTTGAAACAATCCGAAGGCCGGCCCAAAATCCCAGGAATAAGGCAGGAACCAATAACAAGTCAATATATAAACTGGTTACATTAATATTCTTCCAAAAAATTACCTGGAAGGGGAGCTTGAAAAAATTAATAACTAAAAATATCCAGGCGGCTGTACCAATAAAATTATTCTTGGGAACACGCATGGCTAAAAAATAAATATTGGAAAATGAGCCGGCAAGATTGCCCAGCATAGTGGTAAACCCGGCGATCAATCCCATATTAGCACCAAATAAACGGTTGGAAGGTAGAGTGACACTTTTTCGTAATTCCAATATCAACATAATGATTACGGTAAGTACAATGATGATAGCCATAATCCTCCTGAACAAAAGTTCATCCAAATCTTTACCGACATACACGCCAATTAAGATCCCGGTGATTATCCAGGGTATTAATTTCCAAAAATGACTCCATTGGGCATGGCGGTTATAATAAATAACTGCCAGGATATCTGCCAGGCACAGCAAAGGCAAAACAATACCAGTTGAAGCCTTTCCTCCAAATACAATGGCCATGATTGTAACATTCAGCATCTCCACACCCTTAAGCCCCGCTTTTGCTAAGCCAATGATAAACGAAGAGAGTAAAATTAAAAGCCAGCTGCCTATTGAATAATCAGAAAGTATTTGGCTGAACATTCATTATTTTAATTTTTAACAATTCATATTTCAGCATTGAAATTACAGGAAAAGAAAGTTGATAGCCCATTCTGTCAATTTGGAGAATCTATGATTATATATTCGCTTTATTCATCATTACTATTAAAGGGGTCATTGAAGAATCTTTTGTTTATCTATTGTATTATCCAGGTATATAAGTATATCTTCGCTGTTCTTATATGTTATCACTCACTTCGTTTGTTTTGAATTATTCTCCTCAAATCCCGTGAAGGCTTAACGTAAGGCAGGTAAAGTATCTAACATTTAAGTTGATAGCCTTACCATATTTTTTAATCAAATTTTATTCAATTGTCATTTAACAATTTGCAGCTTATTGAGCCTGTGCTCAAAGCTTTAATTCATGAAGGCTATACCACGCCTACTCCAATTCAGCAACAAGCAATTCCTATTATTTTACAACAAAAAGACCTGTTGGGATGCGCACAAACAGGAACCGGGAAAACAGCAGCATTTGCGATCCCGCTATTGCAACTCATGCATCAGCAAACCCAGGCTGGACAGCGCCACCGTAACATCAGGGCATTAATTCTAACACCAACCAGGGAACTGGCCATCCAGATTGAAGAAAGCTTTAAAGCTTATGGGCGTTTTATTGACCTCAGGCACCTTGTAGTTTTTGGCGGTGTATCCCAGGTAAACCAGGTTAATACCCTACGCCGGGGTGTGGACATTTTAGTGGCAACTCCGGGACGACTTTTAGACCTGATGCAACAAAATCATATTTCACTGCGTGATATCAATTTCTTTGTTCTTGACGAAGCAGACCGCATGCTGGATATGGGCTTTGTTCACGATGTAAAAAAGATCATTGCCAAATTACCGGCAAAAAGACAAACCTTGTTTTTCTCGGCTACAATGCCACCGGAGATACAGCAATTGGCGAATGTATTATTAACTGATCCTTCCAGGGTGGAAGTAACTCCTGTTTCATCTACAGTAGACGCCATTCAACAATCTCTATATTATGTAGAAAAACAAAACAAGCGTTTTCTGCTAACCCATTTACTGGAAGATAAAACCATAGAAACTGCATTAGTATTTAGCCGTACAAAACATGGTGCGGATAAAATAGCCAGGGAACTCAGCAAGACAGGAGTAAGAGCCGAAGCTATTCATGGCAATAAATCACAAAATGCAAGACAATCTGCTTTGGCAAATTTCAAATCACGAAGAACAAGAGTCTTAGTTGCCACGGATATAGCCGCAAGGGGAATTGATATCGATGAACTGACCCATGTGATTAATTTTGATTTGCCCAATGTTGCTGAAACTTATGTACACCGCATTGGCCGTACAGGCAGAGCGGGTGCAAATGGTATTGCAATTTCTTTTTGTGATGCGGAAGAAAGAATTGATTTGAAGGATATACAGAAATTGATAAAAAAGAATATCCCTGTGGTTACTGAACATCCTTTTGTTATGACACAAAATAGTCAACCGGTGCAGCAGCCTGCACAACGCCCTACTTTTCAAAAAAGATTTAAAGGCAATAGAAATGATTCCCGTGGCCAGTCAAGAAATTATCGTCCATCCTATGCCGGACGTTCTTAATGGCGTCGATTAATATTATTTTTAAAAAGGTCATTTAAATAAATGGCCTTTTTTTTACCTAATCAATTAATTAGTCCTGGTTACTCTCCATACAGTGTTACTTGCATCATCCGTTACCAACATGGAACCATCAGGCAGAATAGCCACACAAACTGGTCTGCCATGCACTTCGCTTTTTGAAGCATCGGAAATAAATCCTGTTAAAAAATCCTCAGGATAACCGGAAGGCCTTCCATTGGCAAATGGAATAAATATCACCTTATAGCCAGAAAGAGAAGAATGGTTCCAGGAACCATGCTGACCCACAAAGGCACCGTTATGATATTTTAACGGAAATTCTTTCTTGTCATAAAATGCCAGGCCTAGTGAAGCCGTGTGCGAACCAAGGGAAACATCCGGCACTATTACATTCTCTATTTGATGTATTTCTTTTGTAGCACTCTTCCTGGGATCTATATTTTTCCCATAATAAAAATATGGCCACCCATAAAATCCGCCTTCCTTTACGCTGGTGATGTAATCAGGAACCAGTTCATCTCCAAGTTCATCCCGCTCATTAACCGCTGTCCATAGTATATCAGTACCCGGCGCCCAATCCATGCCTACAGGATTTCTGAGACCGCTTGCATAGATTTTCTCATTGGACCCGTCGGCATTTACCTCCAGGATATTTGCCCTCCTTACTTCATATTTCATCCCATGTTCTCCCGCATTACTTGCAGATCCCACTGATATGTAAATCTTATCTCCGTTTTGGTTCGCTATAATATTTCTAGTCCAGTGATTATTATAACCACCGGCTGGCAGAGAAACTATTTTTTCGCCTGCTGATATTAAAGAAGTGTCGCCCTGCTGATAATCGAACCGAATTAGGGCGTCAGTATCCGCAATATAAAAATGCTGATTCAGGATCAGCATACCAAAGGGTTGATGAAGCCCTTCCGAAAACACAAATCTCTTTTCAAATACACCGTCGTTATCCGCATCACGAAACATAGTGATACGACCACGACTGGTACCATAATTTTGAGTGCTGATCTTGCGGGAAAGTTTTGCTCCTAATTTTTTTAAGCCCTTTAATATAGTATTAGATTCTGCAATAAAAATATCACCATTGGGTCCTGCATAAATCCAACGTGGATTATCAAGACCATCGGCAAATTTTGTTACCCTGAAACCTGGTGGGGCAATAGGTGTTTTTCCTTCCGGCCATCCGATTACTTTACTAAAATTCTGCACGGACCTGGTGGCAAAAGGCAATGGCAGGGTATCAGTTGGATCATTGCTCCTTTTTGTTGCCGGAGGATTTTTAAACCCAGCATTGTTGCATCTTATCAAAAAAACAATCGTTACCAACAACAAAAAAAATGTAAAAATTAATTTGATCATATCACGGGATTAGCTGAAGTTATTAATAAAATTAATCCTCATTGCCGGAATAGCGTTCCCTTACTATTTATAAAATGAAAATAATTTCATTTAGAATAGATTTTCCTTTTCCTGAATTTTTTTGAAATATTTAATACTCCCGGCCACCGCTGATTACTCTTATCTATCCAGGTAAATTCTGATTGACCACTCTCCTTTTTACACAAAGTATATTTGCACTCATCATGGATTATATAAAGGAATACCGGAGATTTATAAATAGTCATTACCTGGCAGATGGTGTTCGTATTACGGTTGGTGTACTTCTTCCCTCATTGGTTGGTGGATATTTCGGGTTATTGCAAACCGGCATTTTCGTGTCCCTGGGAGCTTTGGGCGCAAGTATCACGGATAATCCCGGACCTATCCATCACCGGCGGAACGGGCTTTTAGCCTGTTGCGGTTTCCTGTTTTTTGTTGCCCTTATTGTGGGTTATACATCCCAGCAACATAACATTTTTATTTTCCTTCTCCCTGTATTATGCTTTTTCTTTTCCATGATAGGAGTATATGGGGCCAGGGTCACCTCAATCGGTATTGCTGCATTACTGATCATGGTGATGACCACTCACCAGGTATTTAGAGAATTGCAGGCCCTTTATTATGCTTTGTTCATACTGGCTGGTGGCCTGTGGTACACGGTGCTAAGTTTGTTGCTTTATAGCATCAGGCCTTATAAGTTGATTCAACAGGCCATGGGAGAATATGTTCTTTCAGCCGCAAAATACCTACGTGCCAGGGCTGAATTTTACCAAACGCCAGTTGATACCGACAAGTGTTATGAAACACTGATGGCAGCACAAGTGGATGTGCAACAAAAACATGAACTAATTGCTGAGCTGCTTTTTAAAACCCGTAGTGTGGTAAAAGAATCTACGCATACCAGCCGGATCCTGATGATGGTATTTTTAGATGTTTCAGATCTTATTGAGCGAACGATGGCCTCTCATCTTGACTACAAAAAATTGCATGTTTATTTTGAGGAAACAACTATTCTTTCTGAATTCAGGCAGATCATCATTTCACTGGCCGGAGAGTTGGATGAAATTGGGCTTTCCCTTATTAGTGGCAAATCCTCCGGCTATGATCAAAGAATAGATTCCTACCTTGAAAAGGAAAAGAAAAATTTCCAGCAACTACGCCAGAATTTATTAAGCCCTGCTAACCTGGAGGGATTCATCAGCCTTCGCCAGATATCGGAAAGTCTCGATGATATAGCGGATCGTATCCGTACTTTACATCAATACACTTCATACGACCGTAAACTCAGAAATATCAGGATTAACACACCCGACCCTTCAAAATATGTAACCCGGCAAACGATAGATCCACAACAATTTTGGGCAAACTTTTCTTTGCAATCCAATATATTCCGTCATTCACTGCGCATCAGTATAGCTTCCCTTGCTGCATACATCCTTGGTATATTTTTGACATTTGCACATGGCTATTGGATATTACTAACAGTCATCATTATTTTAAAGCCGGGATACAGCCTGAGCAAGCAGCGAAATATTCAACGCCTGGCAGGTACGCTGATAGGTGTGGCCATTGGCTGGATTATTTTACATTTTGTAAAAAACAACACCGCCATACTTGTACTTCTTGCCATCAGCATGATCGGGGGTTTTAGCTTTTTGCGCTGGAAATACCTGGTAAGTGTTGTGATGATCACTATCTATTTGTTATTCATGTTCCATATTTTGGAACCTGCAGAGTTTGGGCATGTAGTAACAGAAAGAATTATTGATACCGTTCTCGGATGCATAGTGGCATTCCTGGCTTCCTACTTGTTGCCCCCGATATGGGAAAGAGAGCACATTAGAGATTTGATGAAACTAGTCATCCGGGATATTAGTGATTATTTTGAAACAGTAGCCAACGCCTTTATCGGTCAGGTTTATGACAAACAGGTCTCAAAAGAAAAAAGAAAACATGCCTGGGTATCCCTGGCCAATGTATCCGATGCTTTTACACAAATGCTTTCTGAACCAAAAAGTAAAAGAAAAGATTCTAAAGATTTTCATCGCTTTGTTGTATCCGCACATATGTTGGTTTCCCACCTGGCTACGCTTAGTTATTTTGCAGATACTTTACATGCAGATTATGTTTCAGAAGATTTTCAGCCGCTTATAAAAGCAAGTATTAGTGAACTCAACATAGCGGAACAATACCTGGCTAATTCTCATTTTAATCCGCCTCAAAAATTGGGAGAAAATCCACATGCATTATTAGATACAAGGGTGAACACCCTAATACTATCCCGGCAAAAAGAATTGGAGCAGGGAAATCTGGAAACAGATACCAAACGGTTTGTTTCAACTTTCAAATCGGTTACCGATCAATTTTATTTTGTATATAAAACATCGCAGGATCTTCAAAAAATATGCAAGACCATAAAGCCGGCGCAATCATTATTGTAATTCAAAAAAAGGGTTCGTTTTTTTTTGCTTTCTGAATCATTTTAGTAATTTCATTCTTCACCAAAGAAAAAGGAGGTATTCATGCAATCAACAGATCAATCATGGACGCCTTCGGTTATTATCGAGTAACCGGGCTACTCCAAAAAATATCTGCTGACATAAAAGTCAGGAGCCATCTGCTAAGGCAGATGGCTTTTTATTTTCTTCTTACTCATGAAAAATATTTAGTACTTATTCCATTCTCCTTTTGTTTGCACTGATTGTTGTACCAGGGTTAAAAAAAGAAATACCAGCGATTCAATGGGTAAGGCAATCACCTTTAATTATTACGTCTCATCGGCACTTGGCCGATAGCTTCCCGGTATTGGAACATGCAGCAACCTGAGGTACACACCCAACTGTGCACGGTGGTGTACGATTTGGCTAAATGTCATCCGGATTACTTCTCCTTTGCTTTCCACGCTAAAAATCTGTTCACCGTTACGAAGCGTCCAATCCGGTTCCAAATCCTGATCGCTAGCTGTTACCAAATGTTCTCTTCCATCTTTAAGCATATTCTCAAAATAAGCAAGAAGGTCAGTTGTGTTATTAATTACCTCAGGCTGATAAGGATTTCTTGCGAAATCCAACTCTTCTGTGGTTAGCACCATCTTTACCCAGGATGGAAGCTCGGCAACATGGGTAGCCAGTTGGCGGATAGACATACTCTTTTCATGAGGCTTCCAGTCATATTTATCATCGGGAACTCTTTCCAGCATTTTTCGGGTCGTTACTGATTCTTTATCCATTTCCTGCAGCAACATTTGAATTATTTCCATAGTTAATTTGTTTTGTTAATCCAAAATAACAACCCCCGGCTGTCAACCTTATGGCAGTCTCTTTTTCTTTTGGAGTCTTTTTTAATGATTGTGTAAAATGCTGGTAGAAATAAATGTTTTCATCCTGTTATTTTGCAAACCCGTAGAACTTATTACTAATAATCTACCGGGAGCAGTTTCATATAACTTTCCAGGTCAATATGGTCATGCTTTTTAATGGGTTCCCCGGTATTTCTGAGTTTTAATATTCGGGCCACTTTAAAATCGCGGTAGTCGGTGCGAATATGGCACCAGCCAATCAGGTGCCAGCTAAAAGCATAAAAAACGAGCCCGATAGGATCTACCATTCTTTTACTGACTATTTCATTAGTGTTTTTGTAGTCTATGTCAAGAACAGTTTTCGATGAGATCGCATTTTGAAGAACCGATAAATATTCAAAATCATAGAGAATAGCCGAAGGTACCTGTAGTTTAATATTGCCGGCGAGGTTCTCAATTTTTTCTTTTTGTGAGCTTCTCAATACAGCCTTTATTTTATTTAAACCATTTGTATAATGTGTGAGAATAGATTTATCAGCGAAGCCAGAAACAATTGCTTCCATTAATAAAAATGCATTGGCTTCCTCGTTGGAAAAAGATACAGGCGGAAGAAAATAACCCTGGACGACGAAATATCCTTTATGCTGCTCAAAACTTATCGGAATTCCTGCTTCACCCAACGCCTTGATATCCCTGTATACAGTGCGTACACTTATCTTGTACTTCTCAGCTATTTTTTCAGCCGCCACAAACTTTTTGGATTGCAAAAAAGTAAGAATGCCAAATAGCCGGTCTATGCGGTTCATGATATATAAATTCAATAATTCTGGTTCAAAGTAAAGGAAGCACAAGTTTACGTTAATAACTTAAACAAGCCAATTTCAGTCTTTCCACCAATAGGTTTTACAAATTACAATTTTGTTAAAATGAAAAAAACCGTGATTACCGCCGGGAGTAGTAAGAAACCCTGGAGCCATTGACAAAAAAAACCTTGCCATGGGCCGTACGACACCAATGGCAAGGGTAGGTTTATTTTATACAGGTTACCGCGAAAGTTTTACCGGTGTTGCTGTATTTTTCTTTTGCATGGATTGTATGAACCACATTATAGTAAAACTGGGAATAAAATCTGTTCCGGGTAAGATTTCTTCTATAAAATTACCGACACCACCCAATGCCCCTTTCCAGCCTCCAAAGGTTGACATAAAAATAATAGATGATACAGGCGCCCAGAGAATATCACCTATTTCTCCAAAAAATGGAACAGCGTAGGTTGCATAACCTACCAGATCCATCAGAATACAAAAGATCAACGAAGGTTGTTTTTTGTTCATTTTCAGATTGTACTTTTCATTTTAATATTCAAATATGTTGCCATTTTTTGTTACGTTTAATATAATCAGATTTTTCGTTCCTGCCTGGTGCCTTTGTATAGTTCATATTCCAGCAATCTGCAATCAATGGTGCTGGTATAAAACTCGATCCTGCGGTTTGCTTTCAACCCTATTTTTTTTGCAAGCTCAAGATTGCCGGTAAATACGTATCCAAAATAACCCCCGCATTTCTGTTTCATAAAATCGCCGATGAGGCCATAAGTTTTTTCTAATTCAGCTATTTCCCCAAGCCGTTCCCCATATTCGGGATTAATAAACATGATCCCGTTCTCAGCGGGAGGAATTTCTGTTTCTGCAAAATCACAAACAGAAAAATCAATCAGCCTCGCTACCCCTGCAGCCACTGCATTTTTCTTAGCATTTTCTACTGCCTTCCCGCTGTAATCTGTTGCTATAATACGCAAGCCGGGCACATCCATGATTTGTTCTTCCAGCAAAGCATCCTGCTCCTGGTAAATTTTTTCATCATATCCCTGGATATGCATAAACGCATAATTGGTTCTGAATAATCCCGGCCGCCGGTTGGTAGCAATGAGGGCTGCCTCTATTGCAATGGTGCCTGAACCACACATGGGATTTACGAATGGTGAAATCCTGTTCCAGCGTGTAGCATATATGGTAGCCGCAGCCAGGGATTCAAGCATGGGTGCCTGACCAGGTATTTTCCGGTAGCCATGCCTTGCTAAAGAATCACCGGTGGTGTCAATAAAAATTTCAGCCTTATCATTTTTCCAGTACAAGTGAATGACTGCGCCTTTCAGATCAGAACCTGTTGTTGGCCTGGTGCCCCGCTTTTCCCGCATACGGTCGACTATGGCATCCTTAACCCGAAGATTGGCAAACATGCTGTTGTTAATGGTGGGATTATTAACATTACTTGTAATGGAAAAATATCCGGCCTCCTGTATAATATCTTCCCACGGATAACTAACCAGGTAATTGTAAATATCATCCGCATTAACCGATTCAAATTGTTTCAGGCTATATAAGACCTGGCTGGCGCAACGTAGATTAAGATTTAGCTTAATACAATCATTAATTG
Organism: Chitinophagaceae bacterium; assembly: GCA_041743125.1. GTDB lineage: Bacteria > Bacteroidota > Bacteroidia > Chitinophagales > Chitinophagaceae > Terrimonas_B. The sequence continues at coordinate 1,500 of JBGTNK010000223.1, read as the reverse complement.
TTCCGGCAAGGCGCACGCCTGTAACAAAACTCTCTTCTATATCAAATCCCAGGTTGTTGACTTCCTGAGTAAGATAAGGAGTGATGCGTTTGTGACAGGTAATGGTTATGGACCCTTTGGTATTAAATAAGCTCATATATATATATTAAAGATAAAAGCTTATTAAAGGATAGCGGAAAATATCCAGCCATGGATAATTATTATTTCTTTTAATAAGCGTCTCTTCAAAATAATGATCAACCCTTCTGTCTATAATCCTCTAAAGAACTAGATCTGTTTTTTTTGATCATTACCAAAAACAAATGCTAAAGCCCAGGTCTCCACAATACCGAATCAAGAAATTATTTATTACACCTTTATAATTCGAAATGCATTTATAAATTTTCTTGGTTCAATTTATTCTTTCCAGCATAAGAAAATGTAGTACATATTCTACATAGAACCTTTATCAATTTCTATGGGATTTAAGTAGGTTCTCCTATTGGACGGGGATTGCAGATAAGGGTAAATTTGCTTTTTAGGTTCTTGTATATTAAGTGGTGAAAATTTTTTTAGATACCTCCTGAGGGATGACCCGCATTAAAAACAAGTTTAATATTTTATGGAAAATCTGAAACACCTGGTTAGAAACCTGACCGGACGATATTTGCCGGTGGCGGTAAAAAATAAAAGCTTTTTTGTAAATGATATATCCGATGAAGTTTCTGTTGAAGATATATGTCAACAGACTGTTTCCGTGATCAATCGCCTTTTATTTGTTGTGGCAGGCCAGTTAAAAAATACCTGCATACGCTTTTCGGCAAGAAAACATGGATACCTGACCATTTTGGAGATCAGGGAGTCAGGGAATATAAACAGTTTTGCACTTGCCAGCGATCTTCAACAAGTTTATGTGCTGGCAGATGAATTGGGAGGGACCCTGAATATCAGTATTCCCAGTGCAAAAATAACCACGATATCATTTTCATTTCCTGCATAGCATACTTAGCAACCCCCGCTGCCATCTTTTCCACCTAAGACTTATTAACCGGATTCGCGGAGATTTTTATCTTCTAAACCAAGCAGATTAACCCGGTTCCATGATCAGATATTTTTCAATTTTCTTTTATTCAAATTTTCATTTACAGTGTAAATCAAAAACACATCGCTTTTTGAAGGGCGATGTGTTTTTTGCAAGTTGATTAAACAAAGTAAATTGCTTATTTAACCGGAGCCGCAGGCATACTGCTATTCCAGATATCCCGGTACATTTTCCATTCACCATTAACCGGTTTCCATACAACAACATATTTTCCTTTGTCCAGCATTTTGTTTTCCGCACCAAAAATTTCATACCGTCCTGTTTCGGATAAAATTTCCGCATTACCTGCCACATCATCTACACTCAGCTTCACTTCCTTTACGCCCATACCCATAAAGGAACCCCATAGTGAAACTATACCTGCTCCCTGAACTGTTTCGCTGTTGGGAGGCAACAATACGCCATCAGACGTATAGCTG
>JBGTNK010000222.1:0-25837 GCA_041743125.1 Chitinophagaceae bacterium | reverse complement strand
AGGTCCGGCTCTTCCTTAGAAGTAGTAAAAATTTCCCGAACAGTGATCTTTGCTGCAACAGCAGTATCGGCATTATTCTTTTTATTTGTTGTTGGATTGGGTATGAGAGCCCAGCGATCGAAGGTTGTAACAGGAGTAGAGGCCATGATTGGTGACACCGGGGAAGTATTAGAACAACTTGACCCTTCAGGAACAATTAGAATACAGGGCGAAATCTGGAATGCAGAATCATTAGGCGGGTCAATAAGCAAAGGCGAAAAAGTGAGAGTAAAAGAAATGAAGAATTTGATATTATACGTAGAAGTAATTAACAGTTAAAATTAAATATTATGGAGAATCTTCCTGTAGGACTTATTGCTATTGTTCTTTTCATTTTAATTATTCTTGCTAATGCAATACGCATATTAAGAGAATATGAACGCGGAGTAATTTTCCGTTTAGGACGGTTAATAGGTGGAGGTGGCGTAAAAGGACCAGGCCTCATATTGCTGATACCTGTAATTGATAAAATGGTTAAGGTAAGTCTGCGCACTATCGTATTAGATGTGCCTCCGCAGGATGTGATAACTCAGGATAATGTTTCTATTAAAGTAAATGCAGTTGTATATTTCCGGGTAGTAGAGCCGCAGAAAGCCATCGTACAGGTTGAGAATTTCCTGGCTGCTACTTCACAAATATCACAGACCACTTTACGCAGCGTATTAGGACAATCAGAGCTGGATGACCTGCTTTCCCAAAGAGAAAAAATAAATCAAAAGTTGCAAAAGATCATTGATACTAATACAGAACCATGGGGTATAAAAGTTACTAATGTGGAAGTAAAGCAAATAGATCTACCGCAGGAAATGCAAAGAGCTATGGCCAAGCAAGCAGAAGCAGAGCGGGAGCGCCGGTCCAAAGTAATTGCTGCAGAAGGAGAGTTCCAGGCTTCACAACGACTGGCTGACGCGGCAAAGATACTGTCCGATCAACCCAGCGCATTAACCTTGCGGTATCTTCAGACTTTAACAGAAATTGCCTCAGAAAATAATTCAACCACTATTTTCCCTATTCCTATTGATCTGTTGAAACCTTTTTTGAAGGCTGGAGAAGATAAATAATTGGTGAAGCAACAAAAGGAATTAAATAAAATTTTATCTTATTGGTGCATTTTATTTCTTATCCGGAGTAACTCAGCAGGAGAAACAAAATTGATCAGGTGTACCGGCAGGTTCAATTCTTCAAGTGTAAGCGAAAACTTATTGCTTGGCAAGCCCCTGATGCTGTCACAATTTTCGCCATCCCATAAATTATATTTCTCATTGTCCCCATTTAAGCCTCTTGTAAAATTGATATTATTCTTTTCTATGGTGATCTCTGAACAAGGGGAGCCTGATTGTTCCCAGGCGTAAATACCGACATTGGTGAAATTTTGCAACCGGCCGAATATTTTGTTATTACGAATAATAATATGATGGCCACCTGCAGCTGCAATTCCATACTGCCCCGGGTCAACCAAAATGTTATTTTCAACAGTTATATATCCTCCGTCATTGTCCCCGGTCATTATTCCACCACCGGATGGGGATGGACCCCCACCTCTGAAAATATTGTTACGTATTAAGATGGGACTTTCCTCTGTACCCCGTGATTTGTATATACTAATAAGATCTTCCGGATCCGATTCGCCTGGCCAGCTTTCCCCGGTATTATTCTCTATTATATTACCGGGTCCGGTACAGGTATCAAACTGGATATATTGTCCCCTTGGTTTGGGTCCCTTTGTATTGACAAACTGGTTATTACTGATAACGATATCTCCCGTTGTTTTGTAAGCGTATATCCCGTTTTTGTTATTGGCAAACAGGTTATGATCAATAGTTATTTTACTTCCTCCGGATATACTTATAGCTTCTAAAAAACTATCTCCGAAAAAACAATTCCGCACCACGATATTCCTGCAATTATTAAAAACAAGGTTGTTTCCCGTTGGGCTGGTAAACTGCAAATTTTCAATAAGTAAATTGGAGAGGTTATTATAAACAGTTGGAGTTCCCTGGGGAAGTGACAGGTAAGCCACTTTATTATTTGAAAAAGCCGGTATAATTAACGTGTCTTTCCCGGAAGATCTTTTATAAGGTCTTATTTCTTCTATCGTCTCCTTATGGTTGAGAGTATCCGTTCTTACTATTAAAACATGGGTGTCCTTATTCTCATTAACAGTAATTTGAAGGCCATCCATTAAAAGAGTGTCTTCCTCCGAACCGGTGTGGTCCGGAACAGAATTTTCTCCACAGGCGATAATGCATGTCACAAGAAAAAGGATGGCCAGGTATTTCATATTAGTCTTGGTTGATAAAAAGTAAATAAAAAATATATTACCATAGCGCCGGAAAGTGGATTACAAAAATATCCTGATTTTTATATTTATTACCGAAAATAATTGGTATGCTTTTGTTTGTCAGATCCCAAAATTCATAAGACTTTTTTTCCAAAAGGCATTAAAGAAATTTCTATCAGTTTAAAATGCTGCTGGCCCCAGGGAATACCTACAATTGTTAAAGACAAAAGTATTCCCATTACTAAATGAACCAGTGCAGTATAAACACCTCCCGATATAAGCCAGATAATATTGAATAAAATAGAAAGACAACCGGTTTCATTACTATCGCTGATCACTCTCTTCCCAAAAGGCCATAATACCAGTGACGTTATTTTAAAACATTGTAAACCCCAAGGAATGCCAATGATGGTCAGGCACAAAATAATTCCTCCAAAAAAATATCCAAGTGCCGATAAAAGACCTCCAAAGATCAGCCAGACCAGGTTGCCAATAATGTTCATGTTTTAAAAATAGGGAAAGTTAAATAACCTGATTTTTATTGCTACCAGGATGCGGCTGAATTATACTCAATTACTATTGCCCACCCGTTTCATTTCTTCACTTGCCTGGTTAGAACGTTTAGGCATTGCCTTAAAAGATTTACCGAAGCGATAAGTAAAACCAATAGTGGCTACACGGCTATCCCGTTTAATGATAAAATATTCATCAGATTGTTTGAATAGGGTGAGTCCTTCCATTGCCTGAGTATAAAATATATCACGGAAGCTGAGGCGAATTGTTCCTTTATTTTTCAGCACTTGCCGGGAAACTCCGGCCCCAACCTGTCCTGTTGGTTCCAGTATTTCCTGTATATCATTTTGACTTTTCGTAATGTAAAAACCAGTGAGTTCCGCCGTCCAGTTTTTTATAAAATTAAACTGGCTGTTCATATTAAAATTAAACTGTGTAATGGCTGCTTCATACTCTGTCCAAAGAAGGCCCTGTATTTTTTTTTGATTTATAGTGGCCTGTGCCGAGAATACCCACCAGGGTGCAGGAGAAATATTGGCGCTTAGGGAGGCACTAAAATTTCGCATTCTGCTGAAGTTGCCCTCTGTATAAATTACTGTTCCGTCACTGCGGGAAAGAAACAACTGTGAAAAATAATCTTGTGTTATACTATATCCAATGCTGGTAATAAGAATATTTTTATAGCTATGCGATAATTCCGTGTTCCAGGTATATTGTGGCCTGATCAAAGAATTACCTTGCTGATAGGTGTATTTATTAATGATAAATAAAAAGGGATTCAGTTTTTGGAAAGCCGGTCTGTCAATGCGCCTGCCTGCGGTTAAAGAAAACTGGTGAATAGAATCTGCCTCAAATTGCAAAGATGCAGAAGGAAAAAGACCACCGTAATTCCTGGAAAAGGCAGAGTCCCGCTGTATGCTATTGCCTGCCTGCCTGGCATTGTAATGTGTGTATTCATAGCGAAGTCCGCCTTCCATGGTGAGACGGGCCGACTTTCTTTTGACAGAACTGTATATCGCTCTTATATTTTCACTATAAAGGAAATGATTGGTTTTACCGGGATCCTCTTTCCATTCTATTCCGTCCCGGTAAAAATAGACAGCATTATTATCAGTAGTAATATGTGAAGTTTTAAATCCAGATTCAAGTTTAATCTCCTTTGATAAAGCTGTAGCGTAATCCGATTTGACGGTTATGATATTTATCAGCGATGGTAATTCTCCTTTGAAAGCTTCTTCATACCCACCCGGGCTAACGAGGTTATTTTGAAAAGCCTGGCGGGTATTGATATGATAGTCTAAAATATCAACATCAATTGTTAGTTCCTTGTCTGCGTTAAACGCATGGCGAATATTCAAGTTAGCTGACTTGTTTCTCCACTTGTTTTTATTGTTGTTATGGGTAAAGATGACGGAGTCAGTACTACCTCCGGCATCTTTCCAGATGGCTGTATTGTTGCCTGTTCCATGGCGTGACGTATGCACACCGGACAAGGCAATACCGATACTTGTTTTTTTGTTGATGAAATAGTCAGCACCGGATCGTAAGGTATGATTGCTTCCTTCACTGGTAAACCAGGAGGGTTGATCCAGTATGGTTTCTATTGTTTTCCCATCAGCCTTGTAATATTGTCGTAATGCATAAATGTCCGAATATCCCTTGTTGGCATTCAAACTATAATTAAGGAAAATATTCCATTTCGGGTTTCGATAGTTTAATACCAGGCTATTGTTGTTTTTATAATGGCGGCCCTGGCGATAAGTTGTATTTATACTGCCATTAAATCCTTTTTGTGTTGTCTTCCTGGTTTTAAGATTTATGATACCTGCATTGCCCGCCGCATCATATTGGGAGGAGGGGTTACTTATCAATTCGATGATATCAATTTGCGATGAACTCATGTTGCTAAGCATATTAACAAGATCTGACCCCGACACATAGGCAGGTTTGTTATCAATCATGATCATGACGCCGGGCCGGCCCTTAAGAATGACATTTCCATTTTTGTCAATGGACACGCCCGGTAATTTTTCTAATACCTCCAAAACAGAAGTACCTGCATTTGTAATACCTGCCTCCAAATTTATAATGGTTTTACCCGGGAGTTGCTGTATAAATGGTTTTTTTGATACAATGATTACTCCCTGCAAGGAGGCCGGTTTTATTGTTAATATAATCGCGGGCATGCCCCTTGCTTCGTTTAATGGTATATTGAAAACCGGCGTATACGCAGTAGCATAGGCAACGGAGCTAACCCGGAGGAAATAAGCCCCGCCGGGTATCTGTTGAAATTCCGCCATTCCAAGTGAATCAGTAATTCCTGCTTTTACCAGCAAAGAATCCTTCATGCGCAGAAGTTCGACCGTAACGTTGGGTATGCCTGATTGCTGCTCATTAATAACTGGAACAATTATTTTATCAGAGGGCGGTAAAAGGGGTTGTCCAACTAAATAATTAGTTAATGCAATAATTACAGGAAGAATAATGATCTTTTTCATTTTCAAATTGAAAACAGGACAAGATAACCGAAGCATTGACGAAGAGAGAACCTTTTTCTTCCAGCGGCTAAAAAAGCAGATGGAATGTGGATATATGTTATAGAAATCCTCTTTGCTACCGTTCTAAAACAAGCCTGCTGCCCTGAACTCAATTTAGATTACCTTTAGGTTTTTAATAAACAAGAGGCTTGCTGCCTTCATCTTAATACATTATCATTTTGCGGTTTACCGATTTTAATTTTCATCCGGACCTCTTAGAAGGTATAGAAGCATCTAATTACGAAAACGCCACTCCCGTTCAGGAACAGGTAATACCAACAATTCTGGCAGGTAAAGACATCATCGCTTCAGCACAAACCGGTACTGGAAAAACGGCTGCTTTTTTACTTCCTGTTATCCATCGCTTGTTAACTAACCATGTGGATGGGCAGGTAGGTGCGTTGGTTATTGTTCCAACCCGTGAGCTGGCTATACAAATTTCTCAACACCTGGAAGGCCTCTCTTATTTTACCCATATAAGTTCACTGGCTGTATATGGCGGCAATGATGCTCAAAATTTTGTAGCAGAAAAGAAGGCCTTACAAATGGGAGCCGACATTATTATTTGTACACCCGGCCGCATGATCGCCCATCTTAATATGGGATACGTATCTATGAAAGGCTTACAATTCCTGGTACTGGATGAAGCTGATCGTATGCTTGATATGGGTTTCCAGGATGATATTGCCAAGATCATCAAAGCATTGCCTGTTAAAAGGCAGACCTTATTATTTTCAGCCACCATGCCTCCCAAGATCAGGCAGCTGGCCAGGAATATTTTGATAGATCCCACAGAAGTAAACATTGCTTTATCAAGACCGCCGGAAAAAATAGTTCAAAAGGCTTTTGTAGTATATGAGCAACAAAAGCTGCCGTTGGTGAAAAACTTATTAAAAAATACAACCTATAAAAGCGCATTGATTTTTTGTAGCCGCAAGCAACATGTAAAACAGCTGGCAAAGACATTAAAGCAAAGCGGGTTTCATATTGAAGAAATGCATAGTGACCTGGAGCAGGCACAGCGGGAGGCAGTTGTCGGCAGTTTTACCAGTGGCCGAATTCCAATTATGGTAGCTACGGATATTTTAAGCCGGGGTATTGATATTGATACCATTGACCTGGTAATTAATTATGATGTACCCAGGGACGGAGAAGATTATGTGCATCGTATTGGGCGCACGGCAAGGGCAGAAGCCGATGGTATGGCTTTTACATTAGTGGGAGAAAAGGAACAAAACAGTTTTGCTTCTATTGAACAACTGATAGATAAAACAGTAGATAAAGCAGAAATACCGGTTGAATTAGGACCTGCTCCTCCTTATAACCCACGGGTTCGGGCCAGCGGTATGGGATCAAGGAAACCACAACGTAAATTTTACAGCGGCAAGACGGGTAGGCGATGATGCGGCATATGTTTGTTCATGACGCTTTTCCTTTATTGGCAGAAATGCTTTCGATCAATGCTTTTATTTCTGCTTTACTTTTTCCCATTTTCTTTTCCAGTCTTTCCAGCAATTTATCTTCCTCACCGGGAATGTAAGCGAGATCATCATCGGTGAGTTCAATATTAATTTCTTTCAGGGTCTCTTTTACTCGTTCCCAGGGCTTGTTTAGCTTTAATTGTGTTTCCATATTAGTTTTTATTACTACAAACAATATCCAGGCCATTACCTGCTGAAGATTAGGAACAGGATTCTTTTTATCTTTCCGTTATTGGTCAAATATCTTTACATGAATCAAAAAATTTATGCAGTTGTTGCCATGATATCTTGTGGTTTATGGATACAAGCCTGCGCACCCAATCCATTTTCTCAAACCAACAGATTGTACAAAAGCCAGGTAAAAGCATATTCAAAACTTTTGAAAGAGTACCCGGTCAAAGATTCTGCTGGTTTGCAAGGAACAGGCACCTGGGTAGCCAGCACCAACTTCAGTTTGCGACGCCCTAATTTTGTGATCATTCATCATACAGCGCAAAACAGTTGCGGGCAAACACTAACCACCTTTACTACGCCTGCGGCACTGGTAAGTTCTCATTATGTTATTTGTAAAGATGGTACGGTCCATCATATGATGAATGATTTATTACGGGGTCACCATGCGGGGGTAAGCAAATGGGGCAATGCAACCGATTTGAACAGCAGCAGTATAGGTATTGAAATAGATAATAACGGGTTTGAAGAATTTACAGAATTACAGATCCACAGCCTGATCAACGTTTTGCAACGACTAAAAAATGCATTTAATATTCCGGTAACCAATTTTATTGGGCATGCTGATATTGCGCCCGGAAGGAAAGTAGATCCAAATAAATATTTCCCATGGCAAAAACTTTCCGAGCAGGGATTTGGTTACTGGTATGATACTACAAACATAACAGTGCCTCCGGATTTCAATGCTGTACAGGCCATGCGGGTGATAGGGTATGATATAAGAAATGAAAAAAATGCTATTCAATCTTTCAAATTACACTTTGTGCAAAATGATACTACCCCGATCATCACGGAAGCCAATAAAAAAATTCTTTTCGACCTGCAAAAAAAATATCAATGAAGCTTCTAGCTATTTCATTAGAAATCTTTTTTCCCGTTAATGGACTAATTTCACAACATTACTTTACGGTCATTTTATAATGATCCTGATTAATACAGGGTTTGTTTGCCATCTTATCTACATTAATATGAATGAATGACAGCAGAACATCAGCGACTGGCCATTAACGCCGAAAAAGAAACTCCCCTGGCGCAATGGGGTCCTTACCTTAGTGAAAGGCAATGGGGAACGGTCCGTGAAGATTATAGCGTTTATGGCGATGCGTGGCAGTATTTTCCATTCGACCATGCCCATAGCCGTGCTTATTTATGGGGCGAAGATGGATTAGCGGGTATGTCTGATTATTTTGGTAACCTGTGTTTTTGCATTGCTCTGTGGAATGGTAAAGATCCCCTATTAAAAGAACGCCTTTTTGGATTGAGTAACCCCCAGGGCAATCATGGGGAGGATGTCAAGGAGTTATATTATTACCTGGATAATTTACCTACTCATTATTATATGGAATACTTGTATAAGTATCCCCAGCTAGCATTTCCCTATGAACAATTGAAGCAGGAAAATCAAAAATTGAGCAAGGATGATCCGGAATATGAGATACTGGATACAGGTGTCTTTAACAATAATCAATATTTTGATGTGCTGGTAACCTATGCCAAGCAAAGTGAAGATGATATTTTTATAAAGATTGATATTACCAACCGGTACAGCAAATCGGCCGAAATAACTGTGCTGCCCACACTATGGTTTTATAACCGATGGGATGGGGGCATATTTAAAGAAAAGCCTTCAATTAATTATATCAATAAAACAACGGTTAAAGCCGAACACGAACGATTGGGCGAATATTATTTCTATTTTCAATCACCCGACCGGCGGCTTTTTACTGAAAATCAAACCAACACTCAAAAAATAACCGGGATACCCAACGAATCCATTTTTGTAAAGGATGCTTTTCATGATGCGATTATATCTGGAAAAAATGTATCAGAGCTGTCAAAGCGAAATACCGGTACTAAATTTTCCCCGGTTTATAAGATGAGGGTAGCAGCAGGTGCAACCAAAACTATTTATTGCCGCTTAAGCAGGCAGTTAACGGACAATCCATTTGCCAGGGGTTTTAAAGATGTATTTACTAAACGGAAGTTGGAGGCAGATGAATTTTATGCTGCTATTTTACCAAAGGGGATGAGTGGGGATATGGCCAGGATACAACGACAAGCACTGGCTGGCGTTTTATGGAGCAAACAATATTACCATTTTGATGTAGAGCAATGGCTGAGTGCAAGTGATGGTATCACGGCCATCAGTAATAACAGGATGACAGGAAGGAACAATGATTGGAAGCATTTAAAAAACCAGGATGTCATCATGATGCCCGATAAGTGGGAATACCCCTGGTATGCTGCCTGGGACCTCGCTTTTCAATGTATTTCCATGTCGGTAGTAGATCCCACTTTTGCCAAGCACCAGTTGCTGCTGGTCATGAGAGAATGGTATATGAAACCAGATGGACAATTGCCCTCCTATGAATGGAATTTTAGTGATGTAAACCCGCCGGTACAAGCATGGGCCGCCATGCAGGTTTATAATATTGAAAAAAAGAGAACGGGTGCCGGCGATGTAAAATTTCTGAAAAAGGTTTTTCAAAAGTTGCTGATCAATTTCACCTGGTGGATCAACCGGAAGGATGTAAACGGCAATAATATTTTTGAAGGAGGATTCCTGGGTCTTGATAATATTGGTGTATTCAATCGCAGTTATCATTTTTCAGGAGAAATGCAATTAGAACAGGCGGATGGTACCAGCTGGATGGGAACTTATGCGCTGGATATGATGGATATCGCTATCGAAATTGCCATGCATGATAATTCTTTTGAAGATACCGCTACTAAATTTTTTGAACATTTTATTTTAATCGCGGAATCGCTGAACGAGCATGGACTATGGAATACAGAAGACAAGTTTTTTTATGATGTGCTTTGTGTGCCGGGCAAAGATCCAATTCCATTGCGTATACAATCTATAGTGGGAGTTACCTCTTTATATGCTGTATCTACAATAGATAAAAAAGAGTTGGATCAGCTTACTGATTTTACAAAGCGAATTACCTGGTTTGAAAATTACAGGAAAAAGCATGACAAATTCTGGCCCAACGAAAAAAGAAAAACAGATGGGCAAACCTTACTTTCATTAATACCTGAAGACAGGTTAATTGACCTGTTAAAACCATTATTGGATGAGAAAGGGTTTTTATCGGATGGTGGAATAAGGGCCTTGTCCAAATATCATGAAGAGCACCCGTATTCTGTTACGGTAGAAGGTCACGTATATAGTATCAGGTACGATCCGGGTGATTCTACATCAGATATGTTTGGCGGTAACTCCAACTGGCGGGGTCCCGTATGGATCCCCATTAACTTTCTCATCATTCAATCCATAAGTAAATACGGCGAATTTTACGGTGATACATTACTGGTGGAATATCCCACCGGGTCAGGAAATAAAATAAACCTGACAGAGGTGGCATATAAACTTACTGAAAGAGTGATCAGTTTATTTGAGCTAGATCTGAAAGGTGAGAGACGTTTATATGGAAATTATAACTGGTTTTATAAGCAACCAGGTAATGAGCACCTGTTAACATTTTATGAATATTTTCACGGGGATAGTGGAAGAGGTTTGGGATCCAGTCACCAAACGGGATGGACAGCGTTGGTGGCGGAATTGATTAGTGAATACGGAACCAAAAATGAACTGGATCGGCCTGCTTCGTAATTCATGATTACCAGGTAATAATATATTTCCTTTTACAACTTTTAAATTCTGGCATAACTATTTCTTTCTGGTTAGAAAATTTAGTTATGGCAACAATAATTTCAGTGGCGCTTACTTTATTTTTAGTAATAGAGGCCTGCAATAATAACGGTAGCACTTCATCAGTTACAGGTGCGGATAGCAATATAAAAGAGCCAGCTAAAATTGTTGATTCCGTATATTCGGGATGCTATTCCCAGATTATCAACCGGGATAGCTCCAGCATGCAGATAGTGCAAAAAGCTAATATGGTTAATGGTTCAGTAACATATAATCTTTTTCAGAAAGACCGGAATGATGGTGAATTGCAGGGAGAAATCTCAGGGGATATTATCAGAGGCTGGTACTTGTTTAAATCAGAAGGAATTTTATCTGTAAGAGAAGTTGCCTGGAAAGTGAATGGAAATGACCTTTGGCCTGCTTCAGGGGAAATGATTCAAAATAACGATACCATGCGTTTTGCCAAACCCAGGCAATTGCAGTTTGACAATACCCGGCCTTTTAAAAAGGTTCCCTGTATTATTTAACAGTGCGTAATATTTTTTTATTTTTAGTGATTCTTATTCCCGGAGTTGGTGTTCTTTTAACCTTCTCCGGGATTTTTATGTAGAAATAATTCAACGCTGGCAGGCCACAAATGGAATTTCCTGGAATGAATTCTTTGTTATCAAATTCAAACAATGATTAGCAAAAAAATAAAGGCATAATTTTTTGACGATGGTATTTCAGGAAAAAAAATTCTCTGTCCCGGAGAATGAAGTTGAAAGCCAGTAAATAGAAAATCCATACATTCAAACTATGATTGACCTGGCTATAAAATCTGAAAGAGTAATAACACCGGGCGGTATAAAAAATGCAGTCGTTATTATTGAGAGGGGATTAATTATTGATGTTGTAAATAACATTACTCCCGGCGATTTCGAAATTATAGATGCAGGGAATAAAGTATTGATGCCCGGGGTGATCGATCCGCATGTACACATTAATGAGCCGGGCAGAACCGAATGGGAGGGGTTTGACACGGCTACCAAGGCGGCAATTGCCGGCGGCATAACGACCCTGGTTGATATGCCACTTAATTCCTCACCAGTTACCTCCAGTAGTGCAGCATGGGAACAGAAGATCAATTCCACTGATGGAAAACTGCATTCAGATTGTGGTTTTTGGGGAGGAGTGATCCCTGGTAATGAATCTGATATAGAACCATTGATCCGTAATGGCGCATTAGGATTTAAGGCTTTCCTGACTCATTCAGGAATTGAAGAATTTCCCAACGTTACGGAAAGTGAATTGAGAAAAGTAATGCCCGTTATGGCAGCATATGGATTGCCATTGTTAGTTCATTGTGAACTTTCAAACTCCGGTCATCCGCTGTATGGATCTGTACAATCGTATTCAGCTTACCTGGCTTCCCGACCAAAAGCCTGGGAAGATCATGCAATCGCACTCATGATAAAACTGTGTTCAGCATTTAATTGCCATGTACACATTGTTCATTTGTCGTCTGCTGATTCTATAGAGCAAATATCTACTGCAAAACAAAAAGGCTTGCCCCTGACAGTTGAGACAGGGCAGCACTATTTATATTTTAATGCAGAAGACATAGAAGACGGTAAAACACTTTTTAAATGTGCGCCACCTATCCGGGAAAAAGAAAACAATAAAAAACTATGGCATGCCTTGAAAAATGGGATCATTGATTTTGTCGCTACTGACCATTCCCCGGCGCCACCGGCAATGAAAGAATTAATTAGCGGGGATTTCAGGAAAGCCTGGGGAGGTATTTCTTCGCTCCAGTTTGCCCTGCCTGTATTATGGACGGTGGCTAAAAAGCAGGGCGGTACATTACTGGATCTGGCGGTCTGGTTGTGTGAAAGGCCTGCTTTATTAACCGGTATGAGCAAAAGAAAAGGAAAGATTCAAAAAGGTTACGATGCAGATTTAGTAGTTTGGGATCCGGAAATTGAATTTACAGTTAAAGAAAATTTTATTCACCACCGGCATCATTTGACTCCTTACTTAAATGAAAGATTGTTTGGAGAAGTATCGCAGACTTTTATACGAGGTAAAAAAGTTTTTGAAAACGGGAGCTTTACCCGGTTAAATAGCGGTAGTATTATTTTAAGATGATCAAAGAATTGCAAAGAGCAAACAAAATAGTACAGCGTATAAACAAGCTGGCTGCTTTCAGTGAAGATAAACATTGCCTTACCCGCACCTACGGCAGCAAGGCTTTCATAGAGGCGAGAAATAAAGTTGAGGCCTGGATGAAGGAAGCAGGTTTGCAAACCCGGATCGATAACATTGGAAATGTAAGGGGGAAACTGCAGTCACAATACAAGGACGCAAAAACATTCGTTATTGGTTCGCATATAGATTCCGTTATCAATGCTGGCTGGTATGATGGACCCCTGGGTGTATTAACAGGAATTGATCTGCTTGAACAATTGATCAGTTCAAAAGTTAAAATTCCTTTTCATATTGAATTGATTGCTTTCTGTGATGAAGAGGGATGCCGGTTTCATACTACCTACCTGGGCAGTAAAGTGGTGGCTGGTTTATTTGAAGAACCATTATTAGAAACAAAAGATGAGAACGGTATTTCTCTTAAGGATGTTATTGAAGAAATGGGAGGAAATATAGCCAGGCTGGAGGAGGATGGTATTGCTCTTGATGATTGGGCTGGTTATTTTGAAATACATATTGAGCAGGGTCCTGTTCTATTTAATAAAAACATTCCCGTTGCTATTGTTACAGCTATTGCAGGCCAGTGCCGTATAGGTGTCATTTTTAGGGGAGAAGCAGGCCATGCCGGTACCGTACCGATGGATATGAGGAAAGATGCACTTGCCTGTGCAGCCGAATTCATACTGGCCACAGAAAGCTATGCGGGAAAAAACAAAAAAAATATTGTCGCTACTATAGGCAAACTTCATATCCTTAATTCAGCAGGAAATGTGATTCCGGGAGAAGTGATTTGCAGCCTGGATATTCGGTCGGCCAACGACGCGATACTAAACTCCTCCTGCGATGAAATAAAAAATATAGCCGGGGATATTTGTAAGACAAGAAATGTAGATTTAGAATGGAACCTTATACAAAAATCAAAACCTGTTATCTGTAACATCGAAATGAATAATTTGTTAGTGCAGGCAATTACTGCATCAAATGTTGAAAAGATTGAACTGATCAGCGGGGCGGGTCATGATGCAGTGCCCATTTCCGCTGTAGCACCGGTGGCTATGTTATTTGTGCGTTGTTTTAAGGGCATTAGTCATAATCCTTTAGAAAATGTTGAATTGAAAGATATCGCTGCAGCCATTAAAGTTTCCGATAACTTTATAAGAGACTTTGTCCAAACTTTTAAATTGTAATTTTAAATTTTAAACATCTGATGGAAATTTCGGCTTTAACCAGGAGTGTAGTCAAAAGAGATCACGCAGTCATTTCACCTGATGGTTATATAAACAGCAATCTTCCCGGCTGGACAAATTGTACAGTAAATATAATGATCAGCGAAGCCATGGGAGCTAAATTCTCTCAATTATTAACAACACTTACCAGAACGGCTGAAATAAGTGATCAAACAAAAGCTACGGAAATATTTTTTTATGTCATTAGCGGAAGATGCCGGATAAAAGAAGGTAATGGAGAAAATGTATTGACAAAGGGAAGTTTTATATACTTGCCGGCAGAAACTTCTTATCAAATTTTTAGTGATGAAGAAGGCACACAGCTGCTCAGTTTTCATAAGCGTTATGAATCGCTGGCTGGTTACTCTGCTCCTTCAGTAATCGTGGGTCAATCTAAAGGTGACGGAGAAGAATATCTCGGCGATACTGCTTTGCGCTTGCAGGTATTACTGCCCGACAATCCTTCGTTTGATATGGCTGTAAATATTTTTACCTATGATCCGGGTGGCCATTTACCTTTTGTAGAAACACATATTATGGAACATGGCTTATTATACCTGCAGGGGCAGGGAGTTTATATGCTCTCTCATCAATGGTATCCTGTAAAAAAGGGAGATGCAATCTGGATGGCACCTTACTGCCAGCAATGGTTTACTGCCATGGGAAAGGAACCGGCTGTGTATATTTATTACAAGAATGTAAACCGGTTTCCAATGATTAAATAAAAATCATATTCTGATTTTTTTTATGATATGATTAAAACTGGGTATCAGTCATTACTTGTAGTAGTTAGTTTACAACCCATAAAAAATTTACTATGACATTACATGAATTGAACACATTAACCCGGCCGCAACTCAAAGAAGTGTTGTTCAGTTGCTGCGGATCATCATCATGGGTCAGTAAGATGTTGCCTTTTTTTCCAGCTGACGACCTGGTGGAATTACTGGAAGATGCCGAAGAGGAATGGTTCAAATGCACTGAAACGGACTGGAAGGAAGCTTTTGAGCAACACCCTAAAATTGGTGAAACAAGTAGTGAAAAAACGGCGTCAGATAAATGGGCTGCTGATGAGCAGGGAACTGTTAATATGGCTTCCGGCCCAACGCTGGAAGCAATAGCTGAAGCCAATAAAGAGTACGAAAAAAAATTTGGATATATTTTTATAGTATATGCCACGGGAAAGTCCGCAGATGAAATGCTTACTATTTTAAATACCCGGCTCCAGAATACGGCAGAAGTAGAAATTGAAGTAGCTGCTGATGAACAGAATAAAATCACTAAACTTCGTTTAGAAAAATTATTAGATTGAGCCAGCTCACCACTCATATTTTGGATACCACTACCGGTCTGCCTGCGCGGGGAGTCAGTATTGTTTTATTCAGGAAACACAATGGAAACTGGCAGGAGCTGGCAAAAGGGGTTACTAATAATGACGGACGGATTCCTGATCTTTTAAAAAAGGATTTAATACTGGAAAAGGATATCTATAAAATGCGTTTTGAAACAAAAGATTATTTTGATAAACAAAACCGGTCCGGATTTTATCCGTTTATTGAGATCATTTTTAGTGTCACAACAGCCGACCATTATCATATCCCGTTGTTATTAAGTCCGTACGGATATTCTACTTACCGCGGCTCCTGAAAGGGAATAGAAAATTTGTCCTAACTATCTTACCAAAAAAACAAATATGAATCTAAGCATTGAGGATATTGAAAGAGAAAGTTTATTGGGAGTACTGAAGTTAGCGAACCTTGCTTTCCAGGAACTGTATCCCGGGGACAAGCCAGACCGGCAGCCCGTTCATACCGTGTATGGGGGGGCTAATTTATTTAAGTCGGAAACCTGTGTAAAAATGGGAGAGATTGCTCTAAAAAATTTTCAAACCTATGCTCCTGATTTTGTTACACTGGCCAAAGTACTAAAACTTGAAGGACATGAAAAATTGCCTGGTTCAGAAAAGAAAATTAAGAAATTAGTTAAAGAAGCAGAAAAGTGGAAGGAGGCAGAAATGAAAAAAGAACCCGGCTGGCTGGCCTTCACAGTTTATCAAAGGGTAATAAGCAAATTAAAAACAGAAGCCGTTGAAGATTTCCGCATCGACTTTGAAGATGGATTTGGCAACAGGCCTGACGAGGAAGAAGATGCTACCGCTGTTGAATGCGCCATTGAACTTGCTAAAGGAATGATGAATAACACCATCTCTCCCTTTATCGGTATAAGAATAAAGCCATTTACAGAAGATTTGAAAAACCGGGGAGTAAGGACGCTTGATATTTTCATTTCTACTTTGTTAGAAAAAACGAAAAACAAACTTCCTCAAAACTTTGTGGTCATGTTGCCAAAAGTTACTATCCCTGAGCAGGTCACTACTTTGGTAAGATTATTTGAAATTATTGAAAAGAAAAATAAGCTGGAGCCCGGCACTTTGAAAATGGAAACAATGGTGGAGGCCACCCAGATCATTATGGATGCTGAAGGGCGTAACCCTTTAATGAATATCATTAAAGCCAGTGAAGGCAGATGTATTGCGGCTCATTTTGGAACTTACGACTATACCGCTTCTTGTGGTATTACGGCCAGGTACCAGACTATGGATCACCCGGTTTGCGATTTTGCACACCACATGACCAAAGTAGCATTAGGAGGTACAGGAATATTTTTATCTGATGGAGCTACAAACGTAATACCTGTAGCTCCGCACCGGGGTGACAAGTTAACCGCAAAGAAATTGAAAGAAAACAGAGAAGCTGTTTATAATGCCTGGCGTATTGGGTACAACCATACCCTGCATTCTCTTATACACGGCTTTTACCAGGGGTGGGATTTGAATCCGGCTCAGCTGCCCATGCGTTATGCGGCCACATATAATTTTTTTCTGGGCAGTTATGATGATGCCTTGTTTCGATTGAAAACGTTTGTGGACCGGGCTGCCATCTCTACGTTAACAGGAGATATGTTTGATGATGCAGCTACCGGACAAGGATTACTCAATTTCTTTTTAAAGGCATTGAATTGCGGAGCTATTACAGAAAAGGAGGCATTAGCTACCGGTCTTACTATGCAAGAAATCCGCAGCAGGTCTTTTTATAAAATATTAGAAGGAAGAAGAAATAAATAATTTTAGCACATTGAATAAATAAGTGATTGGGTTGTAAATAACCAGAATGAGTAGTTGTTTGCCTTTCTTTGCACTTTCAATCAAAAAAGTAAAAACATGAAGATCGCAGTATTGGGTGCAGGAATGGTTGGTAGGGCTATTGCATTGGACCTGATTAAGGATTATTCCGTTACTTCCTTTGATCTGAGCAATGAAAATCTCGGGGATTTAAAAAGGAGAAATGCTGCTATAAATATTGAACAGGCAGATCTGTCCTTGTTTGGGGAATATAAAAAATGGCTGCATTCCTTTGACGTAATTGTTTGCGCCGTTCCCGGCTTTATGGGTTATAAAACCTTAGAAGCAATTATCCATGCAGGAAAAAATGTGGTTGACATTTCCTTTTTTCCTGAGGATGCTTTGCAATTGGATCAACTGGCAAAAAAAAAAAAGATCACGGCAATTACGGATTGCGGTGTGGCACCGGGAGCCAGTAATTTTATTATTGGCCGCTATAATGAAGAAATGAATGTGTCTTCATTTGAATGTTATGTAGGAGGATTGCCGGTAGAAAAAAAACCACCTTTTCAATATAAAGCCCCTTTTTCACCGGTAGATGTGATACAGGAATACATACGCCCGGCAAGAATGGTAGAGAATGGACAGGTAGTAACCAAAGCAGCATTAAGCGACAGGGAGATGATGTTGTTTGATGAAATCGGTGAACTGGAAGCATTTAACACCGATGGACTTCGGTCTCTTATTTTTACTATGAACCATATCCCGGACATGAAGGAAAAGACCTTGCGTTATCCCGGGCATATCGACCTGATCATCTCGTTAAAGCAAGCGGGTTTTTTTGAAGCCCAGCCACTTCAGATCAAGGGTCAATCTGTTTCTCCATTGGAATTTACTTCTCAATTATTGATTAATGAATGGAAGCTTGAACCTACAGATGAAGAATTTACAGTAATGAGAGTTATCGTGAAAGGAAATAAAAATGATAAACAAGAAACGATTGTATATGATCTGTTAGACCGGTATGATAAGAACGATAAAATTTCCTCTATGTCGAGAACTACCGGTTATACCTGTACTGCCGCTGTTAATCTTATCACGAAAAACTTATTTACATCTAAAGGAGTATTTCCTCCTGAATTGATTGGCAGAAATAAAGAATGTTTTGATTTTGTGTTTAGCTATTTAAAGGCCAGGGGTGTTAACTGGAAGTTTACCCGTGAAAGCGAATAGCAGCTAAATGAACTCTTATTTCCGGGTGTGTTATCAATATAAAAAAAGCGTCCCGTATGAGACGCAAAGAATATATATAGTTTTCAACAGCTTATTATTCCGCTTCCGCCACCACTTCTTTTACTTCAGGGATCATTCTTTTCATCATACCCTCAATACCTGCTTTCAGTGTGATCATAGAAGACGGGCAACCGCTGCAGCTTCCATGCATGGCCAGGTTTACTGTACCAGCTTCATAGCTCTTGAATTGTATAGCACCACCATCCATTTCCACAGCAGGGCGAACATAATTGTCCAATAATTCCTTAATACGCTTCACAACATCATCGTCATCTGCCGCAACTTCATTGCTGCTGGTTGGTTTCAATGATGCCACTTCCTCTTCATTAATAACAGGTTTACCTTCTTCCAGGTATTCTTTTAAAAACTGGCGGATGGATGGAATAACATCAGCCCAGTCTTCCGTATCTGAAGTTTTCGTCAGTGTAACAAAATTGCTGGCTATAAAGATGGCCTTTACAAAGGGAAAGCCAAATAACTCAGTGGCCAGGGGCGAAGGTTTTGCGCTTTCAGCATCAGGAAAGTCAATGCTTTTACCCGGGTACAGAAGCTTGTTGGCTACAAATTTCATAGTCTCCGGGTTGGGAGTCATTTCCGTATAAATGCTGATAATAGGGCTGCCTGTCTTGATCATATTCTAAACTTTAATGAACAAAAATAACATAAAATCTTTGCTGTTGTTTAAAAAAGGGTAAAAGAGCGGTTTATGATAGCTTTTTTACTTATCCTTTATCCACTATTTCATAAGGTAAAACAACCGGTAGGTTCTATTTTCCCTGAAAACCTGCATTTTTGCGCACTTTAATTATAAATTTTCCAATTATTGTTTTTTACATTTTTCCTGAAGCAGAATGAATAAAATATATCTTCTTGACACATGTAGTACCTGTATGGCCATGGTAAAGGAAACCAGGCTAGGTCATTTGCTGACCAATGCGAAATTTAAAAGACAGGATATTAAAACCGAAAGGATAACAGAGGATCAAATTGATGAATTGAAAAATATTGCAGGTTCATATGAATCACTTTTTAGCCGAAGGGCCATAAAGTATAAGGAACTTGGGCTGAAAAATAAGGAGCTGACGGAAAAAGATTACCGGAGCCTGATTCTTCAGGAATATACCTTTCTGAAGCGTCCTGTAGTTTTGATTGGGAATAAAATTTTTATAGGGAGTGAGAAAAAAACTATCCGGGCTCTAAAAGAAGAAATAAAGAATCTGAATACTAAGCCGGATTAACCGTAGCTAATCTCTTCTCTTTTTGCAAATAATGAAAGGCAATTAATACACTGGCGAGCATTAATAAAGCAGCCAGCAGAAAAAACACGCCGGGGAAATGTATTGGTGCATTTTCTTTTGTAAAATAATAAAAGAGATTATTCATTAAAGGTGGACCGATAATGGTTGTAAGGCTCATTAAACTCGTTAATGCTCCCTGCAATTCACCTTGTTCGTTTGATGGTACCCGCCCTGCGAGTATTGATTGTAATGCCGGTCCTGCAAT
The DNA here is from genome assembly GCA_041743125.1 of Chitinophagaceae bacterium. Lineage (GTDB taxonomy): Bacteria > Bacteroidota > Bacteroidia > Chitinophagales > Chitinophagaceae > Terrimonas_B. Next base: position 5,770 of record JBGTNK010000222.1, on the reverse strand, counting down.
TCCACCAAGGCAATAAGGAATTAGAAAAACAAACATCATCCAGCCCTGGGAAGCAAAGGCAAATAATACAAGGCCTGCCGAATATAACAGTAGTCCTGCATAAATACTTTTTTCATTGCCTAATATGGGATTTATTACCCGGATAAGCCCTCCCTGTACTGCGCCAACTAATAAGCCGACAGCGGCCAGGGAAATGCCCACCATTTTTTCGCTCCAGCCAAACCGGTAGATAGTATAAAAGCTCCAGTTGCCCTGCACCGCTTGTGCGGCAAGATAAATGAGGAAAAAAGAAATCGCCAGTCCGCCTATTGAAGGATATCGTTTTAATAATTGCAAAGATCCCAGGGGATTAGCCCTTTTCCAATGAAAGGCCCTGCGATTTACCTTACTTAGTGATTCCGGTAAAACAAAATAACCGTATAAGGCATTCAGTAGGCAAAGGACTGCCGCCGCATAAAAAGGAACCCGGGTTCCCAGGCCTGCCAAAAGGCCGCCCAGGGCAGGTCCTAATACAAAGCCCAACCCGAATGCAGCCCCCACCATTCCAAAATTCTTTGCCCTGGTTTCGGCTGTACTTATATCTGCTATATAAGCAGTGGCCGTTGTGAAGCTTGCACCGGTAATGCCTGCTATTATCCGTCCCGCAAATAGCCATCCATAAGTGGGAGCAAAGGCAAGGAAGAGATAATCGATACCAAAGCCCAACAGGGAACCCAATAAAACAGGTCTGCGTCCGAATTTATCACTCAGGTTACCAATTACAGGCGCAAATAAAAATTGTGTGATGGCATATACAGATAGAAGCCAGGCTCCGTAAGGACTTGCTTCATTTATAGAAATATTTTTTAGCTGGGCTATGAGGTCCGGCATTACGGGAATAATCAATCCCCATCCCATCACATCAATTAATAAGGTTATAAATATAAAACCTACAGCAGCTTTCCGACCGGTTGCCATGTTTTTTCAAATTATGCTGCGCAAAGGTGAATTTTTTTTTGGCAGTCATCATTAAATTTTCAGTAAACAATTAGCTTTAGGCAAGCGGAGGCTAAACAACTGATAGCTGCTATATTTTATTTTAATTGTTCAAATTGGAGAAAGGCGTTGACGTATTATTTCGCAATTGAAGAGGTGGTTTAATACGAAACCCGGAGAGCGACGAGCAGGGTGTAAATCCCTGGTTTCATTAAATAAGGCATGTTTTTGGGAGTATTAATTAACAAAGTTTCAGGAATTGGATTTTCTTGTTCTGTTATCTTTGCCACTCTTAGAAAACCAACGAAACAAATAATCCCATTTATCCTGAGTTATTATTATCAATTAAAAAACTAGTTCATCATGAAAGTAAAACAACTTGTACTGCCTGCTTTATCAGCTATTTTCCTTTTTTCCTGTGTCAGTAGTAAAAAATTTAAAAAATCACAGGCTGATTATGCAGCCATGCAGACCCAGTACACCCAGGTACAGGGTGATCTTAGTGCCTGCAACGACGAAAAAGCAAATCTTCAGCGTCAAAAAAGTGACCTGGAAGCAAATATTGCTAACCTTAACAACCAGATCGACTTTTTAAAGCAAAACAATACCCAGGCGTTAAGGCAATTGGAGGACCTGTCTGTTATATCAAGTTCGCAGGCGGAAAGCATTAAAAAGTCAATGGAAAATATAGGTGCTAAAGATTCCTATATCCAAACATTACAGCAGCAAATGGCTCATAAAGATTCATTGAATATGGCTCTGGTGATGAACCTTAAAGGCGCCATAGGAAATATGAATGACCAGGACATAAATATTAAGGTAGACAAAGGAGTTGTTTATATTGATATTTCTGATAAACTTCTTTTTAAAACGGCCAAATACAATGTAACTCCTGAAGCAAAAGCTGTTTTGGGAAAAGTGGCGACTGTTTTAAAAAACCAGCCTGATATTGAATTTATGGTTGAAGGCCATACAGACAACGTGGAATATAAAGGAGGCGGTTTGGTTCTTGATAATTGGGACCTGAGTGTAAAACGTGCTACTTCCGTAGTGAGAATTTTACAAAAAGAATATGGACTTGATCCGGCGAAAATGGCCGCTGCTGGTCGTGGTGAATATAACCCGGTATCTGATAATACATCAAAAGAAGGCCGTGCTTCTAATCGCAGAACAAGAATTGTGATCCTGCCTCAACTGGATCAGTTCTTCAAATTGCTGGAGCCAAATAAAGGATAAAAGAAATTAAATATAGGAAGAGCCGTACGCAGAAGTGTACGGCTTTTTTTTGCTTCAGGTATAAGCCAGGTATTTGAGTTTATTTGGCCAAATTGAAATAAACCGATGACGTGCTTACACCTTTATATAAATCTTATTCTTATCCATCCACCAGCAGATGGCCCACATAAAAAAGATAACAGATAGTGCAAACAATAAGGATCCAAACCGGGGATCGCCGGGAATAGTAGCTAATATTTTTACATATAGAAAATTCCAGGGGTTCACGCCATCCCCCAATTGGATCAAAGACAGGCCCCTGGGTAAAAAGGCACTTAGGGCAAAAACAAATAATGCGTTTTTGCCAAATACGTCAAAGAACCTGGCCATGACGCCCCTCACATTTTTCATTTCTATAAAGTAGATCATAGTGCCGATAGTTAACGTGGCGAGACCAGTGGTATATAATGTATAAGAGCTTGTCCATATTTTTTTATTGATGGGGAAAACCATATCCCATATATATCCTGTAATAAGCATAGCAATACCCGTAATAAATAATCCGGCGATCATTTGATATGAACCCGCTTCTGTATTGGCAGGGGAATTAGCAAGCTGCGATTCCTGGCTTTTACCTTTTTTTTGAATATAGCATCCAATGATATATCCGAAGATCACTTGTACAATAGCATTCATTGTGCTTACCAGGCCTTCCGGATCAAATGGAATACCCTCACCTTTATAAAGATGGGCTACCCCCAGTATTGTTTTATCGATGCCGGTACCAAACCATCCAGCCAGGCTGTAGGGATCGTCTGGATTTGCGATGTAGCAAATCAACCAATAAAGTAAAAGGATCAGCAGAGAAATATAATAAGCCTTTCGTAATTTGAAATAGTAGATAATAACAGAAGAAAAAAAGTAGCTAAGAGCTATTCTTTGTAAAACTCCCAAAATGCGGATACCGCTTTCAGGGTTTTTGGGATCCACCCAATGCCGGAAGATCAGAGACCCCTCTTCCCATTTAAAAAAAGGCCACCAGTTAAGAAACAGGCCAATAAGAAAAATAATTGCCGTTCTTTTTATTACTTTTTTCCAAAATATACTATCGCCGCCAGCTTCCAGTTTGGGCATCACGAAGGCGAGTGCATTGCCCACGGCAAATAAAAAAAAAGGAAAAACAAGGTCCGTGGGTGTTATTCCATGCCATGGGGCATGTTTCAGTGGCGGATAAATATGAGCCCAGGAACCGGGGTTGTTTACTAATATCATCAGGCAAACAGTAGCACCCCGGAAAACATCGAGAGAATAAAATCGGTTGGTCAATGTAGTAGATTTGATTTTAAATGTAAGATTTTCAAAAGTATAGATGAATTTTGGTTCATTTGATGTTTAAAAAATAATGCATTGAAATGCAGAAAAACATCCCCTCATTGCGGTCTTTTTTGAAAGATGCTACGCTTTCCCCTCTGCATTGACAAAACCTTCACAATCTGCTTTTTTTATTCTTTTGCCACTCCCATTTAGCCCATTATATTTGCAGCCGAAAGACAATAGCCGCCAGACAAAACCGTTTTTGGATGGCCGTTATTTTTACCGGTCAACAAAATTTATTATGTGACCGGGGTGGCGAAGCTATATAATGAATTTAAATGTCCCGAAAGTGGTTAGCAATATATAGTCGTCCTCGCTGGGAAAAAAAAGTGGACCAGCTTCTTAAGGAAAAGGGGTTGGAAAGTTATTGCCCGCTGAATAAAGTAAGACGGAAATGGAGCGACCGCATGAAAATAGTGGAGGAACCGCTTTTTAAATCCTATGTTTTTGTAAAGGTTGATGAAGCAGACCGGTCGGTTGTGAGAATGACTCCGGGTGTTATCAATTTCGTTTATTGGGATGGCAAGCCTGCTGTTATCAAAGACAAAGAGATCAATTCGATCAGGCAATTTTTAAATGAGTATCAAAACGTAGAAGTAAAACCCCTGATTCTCGATCTCAAACAGAGAGTAAAGATCACCACGGGACCACTGATGGACCAGGAAGGGGAAGTGATTGGCCTTAACAGGAAAACTGTGAAAGTAGCCATCGATAGCCTGGGATACTTGTTAGTTGCTCATATTGACAGAAGTAAATTAACTTCGACAGATACATAAAATCAGTATACATTTTTTTGCCGGTAGTTTAATAAAAGACGCTTCAATGAAACTCCTTCGCTTTAGCTTGTTCCTTATTTTTCCTTTTTATTTAATTTCCTGTGGCACTCAGCAAAGAATACCGAATTATCTTCAGAATGTAACGGATAGCACAGGTAATGGTGAAGTGCGGATACCAGAATTGCGTATACAAAAAAATGACCTGCTATCCATCCAGGTATACAGTGCCAGCACGAAACCTGAAATTTCAGATGCTATTTATAACCTTCCTTCCTTAGGCTCATCTACTTCAGGGGCATCTTCGTCTGGTGGCTTTTTAGTAGATGTAAATGGTAATATTGAATATCCGCGGTTAGGATTATTGCAGGCCGAAGGACTTACTAAGCTGCAATTAGCAGATATTATAAAAAGAAAGATCAATGAAAAGGATTCGGTTTTAACCAACCCTTCAGTTATTATCCGGTTTCAGAATTTAAAAATTACCGTGCTGGGAGAAGTACAAAGCCAGGGACCTATAAGCGTCCCGGGAGAAAGAATAACGATACTGGAAGCAATTGGCCTGGCTGGAGGTACTACTGATTTTGGATTGAAAAATTCCATTAAAGTGATGCGGGAAACGGATGGGAAAAGGCAAACAGGCTTTGTAGATATTTCTTCTGAAAAACTTTTTGAGTCACCTTATTATAACCTGAGGCAAAATGATGTGGTTGTGGTTGACCCTTCCAGCCGAAAAGTTAAGAAAGCTGAGCAGGATATGGTCATCCGCCAGGTAAGTTTTGGTTTAAGTCTTATTACAGCGATAGCCTTATTGTATAATATTTTTAGATAATGACCCTTCCCGAAAATTCGACACCTGTATTAATGGATGCGCAGATTGCCAATAACAAAAAGGAATTGGCCAACCTGAGTGTAAGGGATATGTTTTATAAGTATGTCCGTTTTTTTCCTTTTTTCCTTTTGTCGGTTGCCCTGGCTTTATTGATTGCTTTTACATACCTCCGGTACGCGGTGCAAGTATATAGTGCAGGCGGTAGCATGCTTATAAAAAGCGAAGCAAATACCCGGGGCGGAGGTGATAAAGTGGAGGATCTGATCATGGGTACCAACCGGTCAGATAATATTCAAAGCGAGATTGAAATTCTGAAGTCCCGTCCATTGATGACCCGGGTAGTTAAAAAACTAAACCTTCAGTATTCATACACGGCCAAAGGAAGAATCAAAGACCAGAATATTTATAAACAGGCTCCTTTTACCCTGGAGGCATTCGAACTGGCCGATTCATCAAGGCCTTTTTCTATCACCATCAATTTCATCAATGAAAGGCAGTTTCATATCAATAATGAGAATAAGAATTTTGAGTTTGACCAGGTTTTTGAAAACGCAAACGGTGTTTTCCGGTTATTAAAAAGGGTGGACCCTGTTGCCGGTAC
>JBGTNK010000221.1:0-11100 GCA_041743125.1 Chitinophagaceae bacterium | reverse complement strand
GCTGTCACGGGTCTGTTGTCCGCATCTGCCCCCAGGAATAAATTGTTTCTGAAATGTGCATTGGAAAATATTTCTGTATTCCTGTTCTCACTTATAAATGTATTGTGATAAACATAAAGGCCGGATGGCTTCGCCCTGAATTTTAAAGCAAATCCATTAGGAATATTATAGCATACATTCCGGATAAAATAGGCAGGCCCGCCAAATACAGGCTGTGCACTTAATCCACACTGCCCGGCATTGACCCCGCGGTTTCTCATCACCCGGATATTATGAACACCACCATCTGCTTCTATAAAATCATCAACAACCAGGTGAACATCGTTGTTATAAATATCAATAGACACCGCTTTAAGATCCTGCTCTTTTTCCGGCGTGCCGTAGGTAGAAACATTTATGCCATCATGAAAATATGCAATTGAATTATAGCAAATCACATGACCGGAACCATAGACTTTAATGGCCATATAACTAAACAACTGGCTGGGCGGATATATTCCCGGGTTGGCCCATCCCCGTAAGCGATACCGGTCATCCCGGCCAATAAAAATATTATCGGCTATATAAAAATTTTTTGACCCTGCATATTCAGTTATTATACCGATGCCCACATCTTCCATCCTGCAGTTTCTTACCGTTAAATTTTTGGCGCCGGTTACTTCCTTAAGGCCCGCAGAAAAAACAATATCGGTATTCCTGAAAGTGAGGTTCTCAAACAGGTGGTGATCTGTTGCCGTTACATCAAACAGCCGGTGTGCGCCGGCCCCGTCTATAATGGTTTCACCATCTCCTGCACCTTTGATCACAATGGGACGATCGGCTGTTCCTTTAAGTGTAAGAACATAGGTGCCATCAAAAGAAATTCCATAAGGATCTACATAATTGAGCCGGTCTGCTTTGTAAACTCCTGCATGCATCAGTACTATATCCCCGGGATTTATTTTTCGCTCCGTCACTACCGACCAATCCCCAAGGCCGGAACCATAATAAGCTGCTTTTAATCCGATAAATGAAGGCTCTTCTTTTTTTCCCTTCCAGTCAGCAGGGTAAACATGTAAAACTCTCCCATCTGTGGCTGCTTTTGGTTCTGCTCTTGTTCTTACTTTGACGGTGCGCATCGTTTCTCCACTTACTCCATCGGGATCCTTCATGGTCAACCTGCATTCATATTCCGTATCAGGCAAGAGGTCAAGAATACTTCCTGCAAACAAGTCGGGCACCGCATAGTCGAGCTGTTCAGCGTCACGAAAAATCCGCTCACCTCCTATTCTTAAAAGCGGCAATGATTCTTTCCATGTATTGGACCCCGCTATTCTATAGGCCGTTTCTACAGTTGCATTCCGGTTAACATCGCCGGTAAACTGCCATTCAAACCCCAGGTTTATTAAAGTAGGTGGTTCTGTAATTAAGTTCCCTGCTTTTATATCAACCTGTGCACCGGCAACTAAGCAGGATAAAAACAAAGTAACATAAAGAGTAATTATTTTTTTCATAACAGCAAACAAAATTTATTATTCTCAGCAAGACTTTTTGTAATAACTAATCGCTACGGCCTAATCACTTTTTATTTAAAATAATGGGGTATTTTAATTTTTATACATAGTTGCGGTTTTAGCCAGTTCAATATCCCTTGCCACATCAGGTCTTAATATTTCCCAATGAAAACGAAGACCATCATTTTCTTTCCAGTGTTTTCCATCCTCTTCGCTGTAATGAACCAACGGCATATCATTATAAATGGGCCTTGTCAGGGCAATGACCTCATCCCAATACTCCAGCGCTTTTTGAAAATGCGATACAGCCTTATGTTTGTTTGCTACCTCTCCCTTTGTTCTGTATTTTTCAAGGGCAACCGCTCCCTTTAGTTTTTCTGAAAAATGCAAACCGAGATTAGCCCATGCTTTTATATCCATCACCTCGTACATCAAAGTATTGTTATGCGATGTACGTATATTTTTAACAAGTTCGAATGCTTTTTTACAATCCCTTTCCAGCAAAGAGGCCAGCACGGGTGGTGTTATTTTATCGTTGTTAAATGTTCCCCCTGCATTGATCGCTTTTACAAAATCAGAAACGGAAACATAATTGGGATCCGTTACCGGTTGATGGATGAGCCTGTCTGCTGAAATATAACCTACCTTTTTCACTTTAGGATCAAGCGCCATAAATCCTTCGCTGTAAAGGGTGAAATCCCATCCAAAATCGAAAAGAGAGGCCAGGCGTAAGGGTGTGGTGCCAGCCAGCGCAGAAGCCTGCAATAAATTTTTTCCCTCCTTGCCATACCTGCGTATAAATTCTGCCAGGAAAATATCATCAGGTGAATTGGGATCATAAAGCAACCGTCCCCATATCTTATAAAATAACCACTGCCGTTCAAATGCATACTTCCAGTCCACAGATATACCTGGCCTGGTGAAATAATCTTTAGCCGGTATATAAGTTTCTGAGCCTATAAAATAACCACCAACATAAGCTGGTGTGTTGCGTGCAATATGTTCCCGCACAAAACCCGGCACTCCCCACCGCAGGCAAAAGAAATCTTCATTGCGGGCCGTCCAGGTGATCTTATAATTTGTGGGAACCGGGTTGAACAAAGCATCATACATTTTACCGCCATGCACTTTCACTAATTGCGGAGTGGAATGCGCATGCGACCAGTTGAATTTCAGATCGCCCCAAACGGGTCTATCAATAAATTCAAGGTTGCCCTCCGCTTCAATTACTTTTCTGGTTAACCTTTCTGTTTCTATACTGGTGGATCCGCCAGAACCTGTATTGGCAGAAAGGGGAATACGATGAACCAGTTTTAATTTTCGTCCCGCCTGGCGCATGCCTTCAATGGTAGTTTCGCTCAACCATTCTTCTCTCTCTTTCGGTGTCATACCTCCCATATACTCTCCGTGTGTAAGCCCCATACCGGTTATCTCCGGATACTCCTGTAACATTTGTGTTACACTTTCTCTTGTGTACGTTTTTATAATTTCAGAAGTGTCGGCCTTACCAAAAAAATAATCATGAACGGGATTATCCGTTGCTACCTGGTGGGCTTTGGAAAAGGAGGGACTCACAAAAATATTAAAGGGGAATATATAAATTTCAATGGCCCGTTCTTTCGCCAATTTAAAAATTCCATGAAACAGATCCTGCCATTCCTTCAATTCTTTTTCGTTCCAGGGGCAGGCTTCCGGAAAATTTTTAGCCCTGATCATAAAACTATAAGGATGCAAATTCCATAAGGTTAAAGTATTAAACCTGTTTGCCGCCATCATATCCAAAAACGCTTCCCAGTAATTAAGATCCTTGCAAGTTTCAATATGCTGATCGAGTGAGAAGCTTCGCCGGTAGGTATCCCAGGGAAGATCAAACTTGATAGCCCGGAATGGAAGATGGGGTTTTGTATTTTTTGACTTTATGTTTTTTAAATTAGTTCCATTGCCGATATCTTCAGTGATGGATAGTGCGCCATAGATCAACCCACGAGGGTCGCCACCGGTTACGGTAATTTGTTTTTTATTATTTATAACTGAATAAGCTTCATCTGCCAGTGTATTGGTATCAACAGCAAGCTGAATGGTAAAATCGGCCGGGCCATCTTTTATAGTCATTCCCTTTTTTGTGAGCGACTTCTTCAGCATGCTGGCTGCATATTCTGTTCCCGCATAATTTCTTAATGAAATAATCTCTACAGTTTGACAAAAGGCTGTCAAACTAAATCCTAATAATACAGGTAAAAGGAAGCACTTTATTTTATTCATAGCAAAATGGAATTTATCAATTCTTTTTTGAATTTACAGGCTTTGCTTCCGTGGCTAAAAGAATGTCCCGCTCTACCTGTGGCAAAAACTTTATCCAGGAAAAATCTTCTGCATCCTTTGAAGCATTTAATGAAGAGTTATATCCATCTATATATGGCACTTCCTGGTAATGATCCGACGTGATGACGCTTACCTTCTTCCAGTGAGTAAGGGCATCCTTCAACCATTTTATCGCCTGGTCTTTTTGTGATTGATTACCCGTGAGCCTGTAATTCTCCAATGCCACAGCTGCCCGGAGTTTACAGGAGAAATATAAACTCAAACGAGCCCATGTTTCCAGGTCATCCAACTCGCAGGATAAAGGTGCAGATGCACCCGCACGAAATTTAGTTACATAACTTATTACCTGCCGGCCATCCTTTTCCAGTGAATCAGCCAGTACCAGCGGTGAAATTTTTCCATTGTCCAACAATTTGCGTTCAACTATTTTTTTTACATAATCCTTTATAGAAATATAAGCCGGGTCCAGTACAGGATGATCGATCAGTTCGTTGATTGAAATAAAAGAAGATACCGAATCATATAACCCGGCATTAGCAGGAAAAGGAGCCAGAAAACCTTCCGAATATAATGTGTAATCCCAGGTAGCTGCAAAGAAAGAAGCAAGCTTCAGGGGCAACTGGCTTGCAGTTGCATAAGCTTTTAATAAACCTTTCCCTTTTCCCTTGCCATAGCGAATATCAAAACTCTGTTCAAATACTTTATCAGAAGTAGCAGGATCATATAAAAGGCGACCCCAGAGTTTGTAAAACAACCATTGCTTTTCAAATGCATATTTCCAGTTGCGGTGGTTATTACCGGTATGAGAATAATCTTTGGCAGGAATATATCCTTCAGACCCGGTGAAATATCCATTTACATAAGCATGGGTATTCTGAGCAATATGTTTTCGGATAAAATCCGGCTGGCCCCAGCGGAGAATAAAAAAATCTTCATTACGTATCATCCATTCAATGCGGTAATTGGAAGGCATAGGATTCCAATAACCATCATCTCTTTTTCCTGAATGAGAATCATGTGTCATCGCAAGTACAGGAGTAGAATGTCCGTGCGACCAGTTGAATTTAACTTCAACTAATGTTGTATCAGGAAGGGCGGCATTATCAATTACCCTTCTCATCTCCGTCGGATCAGAAGACAATACAGAACGGTGAATTAGTTTTACAGGCCTGTTAGCGTTTTTGATTCCGGCGATCACTGTTTCTTCAATCCAGTCTTCCCGGTCTTTTGGCGACATATCGGGCAAATCACTATTTGCAGATTTGAAATTGCTCATCCAGTCAGCGAGAGTAATGCCAATACCGGCCAGGTCGGGGTATTCATTTATAATTTGAGTAACTACTTCCCTGGTATATTTTTTTACAATAGCGGATGTATCATTTCTTTCTTTTACTCCATATGCTTTGGCAAATTCCGGCGATACCGCAATATTCCAGTTTACAATGAACGGTTCAATGCCTCTCTCCCTGGCCATGCTGAATAATGAAGTAAAAAAATGTTTCCATTCTTTCATTTCCTGTTCTGAATAATTATTGGCCGCTGGAAAGTTGACCGGTTTTACCATAAAAGAAAAAGGATGAATATTCCATAGAGAAAGCAGGTTGAAACGGTTTTCTGCCATCTGGTCCAGAAATGCCTGCCAGAAGTTTAGGTCCCTGCAGGTTTCCATATGCAGATCCATGGCCGGGCCGGTACGGTAGGGCGACCAGGGAAGATTAAATTTTAAAGCACGGACAGAAAAATGAGGATTAACTGTTTTCGTTTTTACGGATTGCCATGTTTTGCCCATTTGTACCTGCTCTGCCAGATCCAGTATGCCATACATAGCGCCTGTTGCATCCACGGAAGTTATTTGCAATTTTTTATTTACAAAACGAAAACCAAATCCTTCTTTGCTAATAGAATTATCGGCCTCAAGAATCAAAACTGAAATATCTGTTTTGGTTGCTGTAGTCGGGTTGCTGGTCAAAACCTGTTGACCTGAAAGTTGAAAAGATTTTTTCAACTTTTCAATGGCAAAAGCCATGGGCTTACTGTTGAGGTCAAAAGAAATTGTTACCGGGGCTGAATTCTTTAAAGGACTATCTGGATTCATTGAAGTTTCAACCGGCCGGGTTAAAGCTTCTTTATTTTTCATCAACGACCCAAGCGGGTATTTAAACCCGTGATCGTTTAATATCAACAATAAAGCGAGAATCGAAAATAGAATCCCTGATTTCATTTGCATGAGCAAGTGTTTTTTTAATAGTATGTAATCTTTCCTTTTTCTGCTTCCTTAGCCGGTATATCCATATCCCGTGCATATTGTCCGGGTTTTGAAAAGATGATCCGTATATTTTTAAAAGCGGCGGACATATTTTCATTCCACGGCATACCCTGCAAATAATGAATTTTTAATGCGATCCATCCTTCTCTGTATCGCTTGTTAACCAGGTGAGCTACAGGAATATTATTTATCCAAACTTTTAAATGATCACCAATAGCTTCAATACGGTAATGGTTCCATTCACCCACCCGTTCTGCCTGCTGTGCTCTTTTATCATCAGCCAGGGGATGCATCCATTCAATATAATTGCCGTAATCAAAAAAAATACCGCCGGTCCAGCGTCTTGTTAAAGAGGGGTCGATCTTCACCACATATCCAAAAAGTCCGACCCTGGCACTATCAGGAGCTGTTGTTGCACGAAGCAAGATTCCGGAATCAAATAATGTATCCCTCCTGCAATCCAGTTCCAGTATAAAGTCCTTGTATTTTTTTTTGGTACGGATAAAAGCATGTCGCCTGGTATTCTTTGTCATGCGGATAAGAAAAGAATGATCCCTTATAATCACATTGGCTGGCGTATCTGCAATGGTCCACCCCTTAAAATTATTCCCATTAAAAATGGATTGCCAGGCTTTGTCCGGCTGAGCAAATAAATTATGATCAACAGAAAAAAAAATAAAGACCTGGAAAAAAATAATGCTGAATATTTTCATGTGGCAGTCAAATTTTGGGTCACCTGGTTCCTACCCGCACGGCTTTACCTTCTTTAAACTGGATCTCCAGCAACTTTTCACTCTCCACCAGCGTAGCAGTTATCTCTTTTGTTTTTGTATCGATTACATCCCCTGAAGAGGCATAACCGTACCTGCCGTCAACACCAAATGTGATCCAGCCGTTGCGATGATTTAATTTGATATTGGCCACTTGCTTGTGAGGTGAAACAGTACAATCAAAGACATGTATATAAGGACCTGCATCATTACTCACCCAAATTTCCTTTTGATCAGGTGTTATATTTACACCGTGGCTTGTGGTCAGGTGCCCACCCCGAATTTTTTCAAATCCTTTTACATCAACCCTCTCGGTTTTTTTCCCTGTGGTAATATCTCCGATCTCATATCCCAATACTCCATCCAGGTTTACATAGGCATAATGATCATCATCTGAAACAGCAAATGGACGGATACCTTTTGGCCCCTTGTGTTTTTTTTGTGTCCAGCTCCACGGATCTTCAGGACTGGGATCAAAAGGGCCAACTACTGATATCATCTTATGGGTGCGGGTATCCGCTACATAAAGGTTTTCATTGCCCAGGGCGGCGAGATACATTTTTTTTCCATCCTTACTGCACCAGGTATTATGCGGGTTACCGTAAGGCACTTCAACCTGGGCCACCACCTGGCGCAGATCAGTATCCACCACATCCCAGAACCTGCTGTATCGCTTCGGCATATAAATATACTTGCCATCCGGAGTAATGGCGGGACTATCGGGATAACCAGGGATATACAATGTCCATTCAATTTTTTCTGTTTTCAGGTCCACGCATACCAATTGATCATTGACATAGGAGCTCAGGTATAATTTCCCCCGAACAGCATCGGCACATATACCTTTAAATTCCCCTGTGCCGGGTACTTCAAATTTTCTTACCAGTTGATGATCCTGGTTAATATCATATATGTATACCCAACCCTGGTCCTGGGCCACATACAGCAATCGCTCTGCCTGTGCATGGCCGCTAACATGGAACAAAACAAAAAAAGATAAAGCTGTAATCAAGTTGAACATGAGAAAATATTTTTTAGAATGATATTAATTTATTTTCATCTGCGTATAATTTCCAGGTTTCTTTCATCATACAATAATAGTTTTCAAAAAAAACCAAACCACGTAACTTCAATACCTCTTATACTTTCAAAAGTAATTGATTGCGCCATGAATAAAATAAACCTCTGTATTGTTCTTGCCCTCCTGTCCTTCCCTGTGGTCTCTGTAGCTTCACCGCCTGAAATAATGTTGATGAGAACAAACAGTGACTCCGTTGGCTTGTATGATAAATTTGAGATCAGTATGAACATAAAAGCTGAATTCATTAATCCTTTTGATCCTTCACAAATCAACATCACCACAAGCTTTATTTCTCCTTCCGGAAAACAATGGGATATCCATGGATTTTATAATTATTCAGCCGGCACATTGTGGAAGGTAAGGTTTTCGCCCAACGAAACGGGTATATGGAAATATACTATCCAGGTTACAGATAAAAATGGAAAGACCAGCAGTGAATCAAAAAATTTTACAACAGGCAGGTCCAATTACAAAGGTCCCTTGCGCATTGCAGCCAATAAACGATACCTTGAATTTGACAACGGCTCATCCTTTTATGGCGTTGGTTTTTGGTATAATGATAATTATGCCGGGTTCAGCAGCGGGCAAATTAAAGCAGAGGAACTGGACAACCTGAAAAAGTTGGGTGTCAATTTTATCAGCACCTATATTACACCTATTGAAACACTGGCCAGCGGACTGGGAAGATATGATCAGAATATCAGCGGACGAATAGATGATGTTCTGAAACTTTGTGAAGACCGGGACATGCAGCTGAGCCTGAATATCTGGTTTCATTCTTATTTATCTGAAACCGTTTGGGGAGGCGGTAATATACGCTGGTACAGCAATCCCTACCAGCAAATAACGGCCGCAAAAGATTTTTACCGGAGCAAAGAAGCCTGGGCTTTCCAGGAAAATTTATACCGCTATTTTATTGCCCGCTGGGGATACAGTCGTTCACTGGCCACCTGGTTTATAGTTGATGAAATAAATGGAACCGATGGATGGGTATCCGGCGATAGTGCTATGGCCATTAGCTGGAGCAAAAATGTTCATGATTATTTTAAAAAGAACGATCCCTACCAGCACCTGACCACCGGTACCCGCAGCGGCGGTATCAAAGAATATTTTCATGAAGGTTACCAAACTTTTGATCTGGCAGCCCGTGAAATTTATGAAGCGCAAGGCTATGCCATGAACCGCACCGGCACCATGGATTCAGCGATCGTTCATCCACTGGCGCAGAGTTATACTATTTATGGAGGAGAAGTAAGTAAATTATGGAACGGTTATGAAAAACCGGCCATCATTGGTGAATCAGGCTGGGATCATACTTTTTATGAACCTTCTATGCCGGGTTACCTCGCCCTTTATCATAATGCTCTTTGGGTAAGCCTGGCCAATGGCGCAGCCATGACGCCTTTCTGGTGGGCTTTTTCCAACCGGCTTAATGACAATATGGTTACTGCACAATTAACGAGTATCCGGAAATTCACAGATCAGATACCGTTTGAAAAATTGTCGGGGCTTTCTAAATTGGAGCTGAGTGTTTCAAAAGGTGATGCTGCGGCTATAAAAAGTAATGAGATGATATTTGGCTGGGCAGCTAATCCGCAAACAGATATTGCCGGAAAAACAATAACATTAAAAAATATAGCTGACGGAAAATATAAATTGAGAGTATATCATACCTGGCGGGGACAGTTTCTTGATACCACGGAAGTGACCGGAATCAACGGAACTCTTTCCTTTACCATCCCCTATTTACATATGGGTGGCAATGCCAACTACATTGGTGAGGATATTGCCTTTATAGCAGAACCAGTGATGGCCATAAAGGCTGAAGAAGAAAAATCAAAACCCGCTAAGAATCGTCGCAAATAAACAAAAAATAATAATTTATAAATTACCTGTTATGCGTTGGAAAAATTTGTCTTTTATCCCTTTTGCAATTTCATTTTTCATAATGGCGATGATGAATGAATCGTCTACGGTGTCTCCCTTTGAAATAAAAAATGAATTCACTTTTAAAAAAGGTACCAATATCAGCCACTGGCTCTCCCAAAGTAACCGGCGCGGAGAAGAGCGAAAAAATTTCTTTACGGAGAAAGATGTACAATACCTGGGAAGCCTGGGATTTGACCATCTCCGTATACCCGTGGATGAAGAACAACTCTGGAAAGAAAACGGTGAACAGGACAAGGAAGCATTTTTACTGTTAACCTCAGCGCTGGACTGGTGTAAAAAGTACAACCTGGATGCTATTGTTGACCTGCACATATTGCGGTCGCACCATTTTAATGAAAAAGAAAAACCCTTGTGGACAAAACCCGAAGCACAGGAACGTTTTTTTCAATGCTGGAAAGATCTTTCCGCTGTATTGAATAAATACCCGGTGGAAGATGTAGCTTATGAATTAATGAACGAACCGGTAGCCGATGATGCGGAAGACTGGAATAAGCTGGTAGAAAAGGCGGTTGCTGTTATCAGGCTGAAAGAGCCGGCACGTAAGATCGTCGTCGGATCCAACCGCTGGCAAAGTCCGGATACTTTTGATAAACTGCGCATCCCTGCCGGTGATAAAAATATCATACTGAGTTTTCACATGTATGAACCATTTTTATTGACACATCATGAAGCATCATGGACAGGTATTAAAGATTATAAAGGGCCGGTTAATTATCCGGGAGTCATTGTAAAGGAAGAAGACTTAAAGAACCTGCCCGACAGTGTACGCAAAGCCGTTATGCGCAATAAAATGTATTATGACAAAGAGACCATTGCCGCCCATTTTTCCAAGCCCATCGCTATGGCTGCCAAAAATAAGCTGCCTTTGTATTGCGGTGAATGGGGAAGCCTACCTACGGTTCCTGCTGTGGCCCGCTATCAGTGGTACCGCGATGTGAAATCAGTATTGGAAAAAAACAATATTGGCTGGGCTACCTGGGATTATAAAGGAGGCTTTGGCATTGTTGATAATAAAAACCAGGAGCAAAAAGAATTGATAAACATTTTGGTTGGGAAATAGTAAATGAAGCCAACCCCGTTTTACATTTTTTTTGCTATTTACTTAAAAATCTAAAAGCAATTGGCAACACAAAGCAGGTAAAAAATTTAAGCATTCGAGTTCATCATATTTTTCCAATTTTGATCCTTTAAAATCTACAAAAATGAAAAATGCAATTA
>JBGTNK010000220.1:0-3925 GCA_041743125.1 Chitinophagaceae bacterium | reverse complement strand
AGGGTACCAATGCGATTGAGGCAAAAAAATTAATTGATGAAAGTGGATTGAAAGTAGAATCTGCTATTTTATTAAGTGAAGCTGCGGAGTTAGTAAAGAAAGCCGTTGCCTGATAATAACTAAAATAAAACTGGAAAGAACCCGCTACTCATGAGTACGGGTTTTTTTGTGTACTTATTAATAATTAAATTCGTTCAAATAATAATGAAGTTTAATTGGTCATACTTTATTTTTCTTGCTTCGGCACTTGTTTTACTGACACTCAGTATTTTTTCTTATCACAGGTTTGAACAGCAGAAGATATCCTCAGAATGGGTGAGTCATTCTTACCTGGTTAAATTAAAATTAGAGGATGCCATGAGCACCCTGATTGATGCTGAAGGTGCACAAAGGGGCTACCTGCTTACCCGGGATAGCACATTCTTACATACGTTTTTATCCTCAAAATTGGCGATCCCGA
Organism: Chitinophagaceae bacterium; assembly: GCA_041743125.1. Taxonomy (GTDB): domain Bacteria; phylum Bacteroidota; class Bacteroidia; order Chitinophagales; family Chitinophagaceae; genus Terrimonas_B. The sequence continues at coordinate 3,465 of JBGTNK010000220.1, read as the reverse complement.
AAACTATTTCATCACTGGATTCCCTGGTTTCCTACGACCCGGAACAAGGTCAGAATCTGAAAATGTTTGCAGGCCTGGTTAATAATCGGTTCAGGTTGTTAAGCAGTGTTATTGATACTCTGCAGGATATAAGCGCCGAACAACTGGATAATTTTTTGTTTTATGGAAAACAAGTTACAGACTCTGCACGGGCTCAAATGAAAATGATGGAAAAAAAAGAAGATCTTTTGCTGAGCCAGCGAATCACTGAAAAACACTTGGAAGAAAAAAGAGCATCGGTATTTATTTTGATTTTCTCATTTTTCTCCCTGGCTGTTTTGGTGTATTCATTTTTCAGGTTAAAAGCCGAAAGAAACTTATTGATGAAATCAGAATATAATGCCGAGGTACTTGAACAAAAAGTAAATGAAAGAGTAGCAGAAATAAAAACAATTAATGACCAACTCACAGAACAAAACCTGGAACTTGAAAGGAAAAATGACGACCTTGCTTCCTTCTCTTTTATAACCAACCACGACCTGAAAGAGCCTCTGAGAAAAATTGAGATCACAGCGGATAAAATAATGAGAACAGAACATCAAAGCTTATCTGATGAAGGAAAAATTTATTTTAACCGCATTATATCCTCGGCAAAAAGAATGCAAAACCTCATTAATTCAGTGTTACAGTATGCACAAACAAATACCATTGCCAGGGACTTTCAAAAACTGGATTTAAACCTTACGGCAGCGGTAGCCTTAGAAACGTTAAACGAAAGTATTCAGGAAAAGGAAGCTGTTATTGAGTACTTCGACCTCCCCACCATCCGGGCGGTGCCATTCCAGATGGATCAATTATTTACCAACCTGATAGGAAATGCTTTAAAATATTCAAAAACCGGAGTAAAGCCCCGTATTAAAATAGCGGCACAAATATTAAAAGCCGGGGTGGAAGAAAACCTGCTTTCATCGGATGCATGGAAAATTGAATTTGCCGACAATGGTATTGGGTTTGATGAAATAAATTCAGAAAAAATCTTTCAAATGTTTCAGCGTTTACATAACAAAGATGACTACTCCGGCACAGGGGTCGGCCTGGCCATATGCAAGAAAATTGCAGAGAATCATAAAGGTGTTTTATCTGTCAGATCAACCCCTGGCGTGGGTTCTGCTTTTTCAATTTTTCTGCCCCAGCATGTAGCATAACTCCTGAAGAAACAAAAGTAAAAATTAGTTTTTGTTTGATGAAATACCATAAATTGAATTTGCCCTTGATTATTAACCATGGTAAAGTTTTAGAAACCTCAGCAAAAAATACTGAAACTTAAAACAGGTTTCCAAAAAAAAAATCAAAATGTTTTAACATCCATCTTTTGAATAATAAAAAATCTGGCTGTCATAAAAAGATATTTATAAACTTCATAAAAAAAATAAAATTGAATTTTCCTATCCTTCTTATAGCAGTATTGTCTATCATTTTTTTTGGATGTAAAAGTGATACAGGCATTTCAGATCATTCGGACTGGCCTGCATATGCCGGCAATAAAGAAGGAAACCGGTATTCATCCCTAGATCATATCAATCCTGAAAATGTTTCAACACTGGCAGTCGCCTGGACTTTTAGTTCCTCGGATAAAGACACAGATAACCGTTCGCAAATTCAGTGTAATCCTATCATGATCGATGGCATATTATATGGCGTTTCTCCCTGGTCAAAATTATTGGCGTTGGATGCCGCTACCGGTAAGTTGAAATGGCAATTCCACCCTTCCATGATTGATACCCATGATATAACTAATCCATCGGCTTTCTTTAAAGTAATGAGGGGAGTTATGTACTGGCAAAGTGAGGATGGCAAAGAAAAACGCATATTCTATAGTCCCGGTTCAAAAATTTATGCCATCAATGCCATAGACGGAAAGCCTATAATGAATTTTGGAGGAAAAGGATTTATTGACCTTACTGAAAATGTAGATCGGGAACCGGGTACTTATAATCCATATATAGCAGGTACCACTCCGGGTGTCATTTATAAAAATTCCCTGATCATCAGTGGCCGTGTATTAGAAACTGCAGATGCCGCACCGGGGGACATACGGGCATTTGACGTAATAACCGGCGCATTGAAATGGACATTTCATACAATACCTCATCCTGGTGAAAAAGGCTATGAAACATGGCCCGATAAAGATGCATGGAAAAAATTGGGTGGTGCCAATAGCTGGGCAGGAATGTCGGTTGATGAAAAAAGAGGAATAGTATATGCACCCACAGGAACTGTCAGCGGAGATTTTTATGGAGGTTTCAGGAAAGGCGAAAATCTTTTTGGAAATTCCCTGATCGCTTTAGATGCTGAAACCGGCAAATATATCTGGCACTACCAGGTAGTACATCATGATATTTGGGATCGGGACCTTGCAGCGAATCCTAACCTCATTACAATAAATCAAAATGGAAAAAAAATTGATGCTGTAGCACAAACAACCAAGCATGGTTACATTTTTATGTTTGACCGGGAAACCGGAAAACCTATTTTTCCTATCAACGAAATTCCTGTTCCCCAATCAGACTTACCCGGCGAGGAACCATGGCCTACTCAACCTATTCCTGAATTGCCCGAGACTTTCTCGCGGCAACAATTCACAGCCAGTGATGTTTCTGACAGAACACCTGAAGTACACGCAGATCTGATGGAAAAATTTAATAAAGTTAAATATGGCGCAAAATTTACTCCGCCCAGCAAAGAAGGAGTTTGGATTTTTCCCGGATTTGACGGAGGTGGTGAATGGGGCGGTGCAGCGGTAGATGAAGAAACGGCAATTATGTATGTTAACTCCAGTGAATTACCCTGGTCATTAACTATGATTGATGCACCAGCAAAAAACAGATCATTTCATTCATTAAAAAGTATTGGTCAATCAGTTTACACAAAAAATTGTTCGTCGTGCCATGGAGCCGAATTAAAAGGTAATGGCAGCTCCTACCCTGCATTGTTAAACCTGGAGAAAAAATTTAATGAAAATTCACTTGGTGATTTTATTGCCAACGGCCGGAATATGATGCCCGCATTTAACCATATAAAGGGAACTGAAAAAGACGCCTTGCTGGCATATCTTTTAAAAAAGGAAGAAAAGGAACCGACGGGTACACCGGGGAAAAAAGAAATTACCACCCCCGGATCTCCCACTGTAAAAAATATCCTTGATGAAGTGCCTTACGATTTCACTGGATATAATCGCTTTTTAGACAAGGATGGATATCCTGGCATTAAACCACCGTGGGGTACATTAAATGCTGTGGATCTCAATAACGGAAAATTATTATGGAAGGTTCCGCTTGGCGAATATGAAGAATTAACAAAACTGGGAATACCTGTTACAGGAACTGAAAATTATGGTGGCCCGCTGGTTACCAAAGGAGGATTGGTTTTTATTGCGGCTACTAAAGATGAAAAGATTAGAGCATTTGATAAAAAGACCGGCAAAGT
>JBGTNK010000219.1:0-5007 GCA_041743125.1 Chitinophagaceae bacterium | reverse complement strand
CTGGGAGTTATCTAAAGCCGGACTTACTTATGCAAGGGAAATTGAGCAGGAAATATTTTATAAAGAACTGCCGGAAGCGATTGGAACAAGAAGAGCAGACTTTGTTGTAAAAGGGAAAGTTTTAGTGGAGCTGAAAGCAATTGTAGAAGTCGAAGATGTCCATCTTGCACAAGTTTTGAATTACCTGAAAGCATACAGATTGGAAGTTGGCTTGCTGATCAATTTTGGAAGTAAAAGCTTAACCTTTAAAAGACTCGTACTCTAAAAATGAAATCCGTGAAATCCTTAAATCCGATCAATCCGTGATTCAGACAAGCTACAATATTATAAAGACACATGACGGGGAGTTAAAAGTTTTGACAAAAGAAGATGAGAGTTCGGAGTTTATCATTTACTTACCAATAATTTAGCGTATATGAGTAAATATTGGTTTATTGTGCTCTTTGTAATTAATGTTTCAGCATTACAGGCTCAGCAAGGTTTTTTGGACAGCCTCCGGCAGGTTTTACAGAATAGTCCTGATGATACTATTAAAGTGAAGCGTCTCATTTTCGCTACCCGGTATCTGCCGTTTAACCAACCCGATTCAGGTCTTTATTACGCCGACAGTATTATCCGGTTATCGGAGAAAATAAATTATGAGTACGGGAACGCAATGGGTTATTTCCAAATGGCTTATTCTTATTTCTCCAGCGGTGATTATTCTAGAGCTGTGCATTATAGCCACCGGTCACTGCGCATTCAGGAGGAAAATGGTGACTTGACTTGGTTAAGCCCGACATATATAGTTTTAAACAGTGTGTATGATGAATTGGGGGATTTCAAAAAATCGCTGGAATATCGACTGAAAGCAAGAGAAATATTATTTTCTTTCGGCGATAGTGTTTACAATAGATATGATGGCCTAGTTCAACCAACTGCTCGCCAAATATCAGCATACGATTATGATATAGCCAATACTTACCTGAGAATGGGAATAACCGATTCGGCTTTAAAATACGGCAAACTTGCTTTTTCATACTGGCAAAACCGCTGGTCTGCCGCTCCGGTGATGATGGGTGATATCTATTTTGCAAGAGGCGATTACCCATCTGCCCTGATGTATTATAATATGCCAATTTCCGGTAGCGATCACCCACTGGACAGCGCCAAAAACTTCATCGGCAAAGCCAGCACATTCAAAAAAATGCAACAGGAAGACGCCAGTCGTCTGTTTGCACAAAAGGCCCTGGATATTGCCCGCAGAATCAAATATGTAAAAGGCATCATGCAAGCCAGCGAAATTTTATCACAGGTGTATGAGAAATCGGATCCGCAAGAATCCGTGAAGTATTTACGGCTCAGCATGGCGGTTAGGGATAGCCTCTACAGCAAAGATAGAATCAACCAGGTGAACAGCATAGTGTTCAATGATGAATTGCGAAAGCTGGATGCCATCGCTGCGGAAAATGCCGCCAGGAACAGGTTTAAGATATGGTCGTTATTTGGGGTTATGTTTACTTTACTTGTCACAGGGATTTTATTATGGCGAAACAATCATCATAAGAAAAGGGCGAACACGATTCTTAAAATGGAAAAACATACTGTTGAAAAAACATTGGGAAAACTTAAATCAACCCAGGCCCAGCTTATCCAATCAGAAAAAATGGCTTCATTAGGAGAAATGACAGCAGGCATTGCCCATGAAATACAAAACCCGTTAAATTTTGTGAATAATTTTTCTGAGGTGAATTCGGAATTGATTGATGAATTAAGCGAAGAAGCGAATAAAGGAAATTTAAATGAAGTAAAAGAGATTGCGAAAGACATTAAAGATAACGAACGAAAAATAAATCATCACGGCAAGCGGGCTGATGCGATTGTAAAAGGGATGCTGCAGCATAGCCGCAGCAGCAGTGGTGTAAAGGAGCCAACCGATATTAATGCTTTGGCCGATGAATATTTTCGGTTGGCGTATCATGGTCTTCGGGCAAAGGATAAATCTTTCAATGTTACATTGAAAACTGATTTTGATGAAAGCATTGGCAACATCAATATCATTCCGCAGGATATCGGACGGGTGTTGTTGAATTTATACAACAATGCGTTTTATGCAGTGAATGAAAGATGGAAACAGCAAGGTGATGCATATGAGCCGACCGTTTCTGTAAGTACAAAAAAGGTTAGTGATAGAATAGAGATCATTGTAAAAGATAATGGCAGTGGTATACCGCAAAGCATTGTAGATAAAATTTTTCAACCTTTTTTTACAACCAAACCTGCAGGTCAGGGAACTGGGTTGGGGTTAAGTTTAAGTTATGATATTGTAAAAGCACATGGTGGGGAGTTGCAAGTAGAAACCAGGGTAGGGGAAGGCTCGATGTTTAAAATCTTACTACCTATCCTTTCCTTATGAAAGAAAAATTTGCAGTTACCATCCTTAAGGATGGGGGAAACCCAATGAATAATTATTCTAAAAAGAACTAACCTATAAATCATGCGAAGATTACTTTTGATGCTTTTGGTTTTTCATACTTCCGGCCATTTGCCTGCACAGTATAAAGTACGATTTGTAGTAAAAGATTTAAGTGAGATAAAACGCGACAGCATTTTTATTGCTGGGAATTTCAATAACTGGAACCCTGCACCAGACAATAAATATGAACTGAAACCTTATGGTGACAACGAAAAATCAATCGTATTGAATTTGCCCTCCGGTCATTATGAATACAAATATCATGGAGGTGGCTGGCTCAAGGTTGAAAAGCGATGGAACAGCGATGAAATTGATAACAGGCAAATTAACTTGATAAAGGATACTATTATCCACGATGAGATTGTCGAATGGCGAGACCTGTTTTTTAAGAATAAACGGCTGGCCTTTAGCAGGGTAAAGGATGATACAACAAAGATCTCTATTTTAATTCCGGTAGCATCAGCCTTTGGTTTTTATGCTGACAAAACCAATACCGACTCAGCCCTGCATTATATTAATCAGGCAATGCAATTACTGGAAGACCTCCAGTTACAAAATAAAACAAGCCAATGGCCTGCCTATATTGAGAATGTAATGTATGCATCAAGTATTAAATCTTCTTTATTATATAGTCTTGGCGATTACCCCCATGCACTTGAATTACATTTCCGGGTATTACAGATGGGCCAGCAAAGCAAAGACTCGTTGAATGTTGTCTGGACGATGCTGAATATTGCAGGTGATTATAGTGCTATGAAAGATTACCCCCACAGTTACAGTTATTGCCGGAAAGCCCTGGCTTTATATGCCACAATAAAGAGAACGTCTAATCCTGTATTTGCCTGGCTTGACAAAATGTTGTTTGGATCTCTTGCTCATATTTATTACGACCTTAATTTACCTGACTCTTCATTTTATTATGCCAGGCAATTGTTTCAGGCAGGAATAAGGGATAACAGCGGGCAGGATGTGGCCGGAGCCAGTCACTTGCTTGGTGATAATTTTGCCAATAGAGACCTGGTGGATTCCGCATTTTATTACTACAGGTTATCCCTGCTTCATGCTTCAAATACCAATATGGTGCATGCAACAGTTCTTTCTCAAAAAGGAATGGCAGAATTGTTTAAGAAAAGTGGACAGGTTGATTCGGCATTATCTTATGCACGGGCCGCCATATCCACTATCCAGGATAACCGGAACCTGGTGCGGGCCTGGTCCGAGAACCCGGATAGTTATCTGGCAGATATAAGCCCCTTGCTGGCTGATATTTACAGGATAAAACAGCAACCTGACAGCGCTTATAAATATCTGCAATATTCTGTTGAATTAAAAGATAGCCTGTTCAATCTCGATAAGCAAAGGCAGTTTCAAAGCCTCACCATCAGCGAGTCAATGAGGCAGCAGCAGGAGGAGCAAAAAATAAGAGAAGCCAGGCAGAAATATGAAACGCAGTTAAAGATATATGGTCTCACTGGCGGTATGGTTGTGTTATTATTCTTTGCCCTTATGCTTTACAGGAATAATAAACAAAAGCAAAAATCAAATATTGTTCTTCAATATCAAAAGGAAGAAATCGAGAATGCAATGACAGAATTACGCAACACGCAGAAGCAACTTATTCAGTCGGAAAAGATGGCTTCACTCGGTGAACTGACTGCCGGCATTGCTCACGAAATCCAAAACCCGCTAAACTTTGTGAATAATTTTTCTGAAGTGAATAAAGAGTTATTAATGGAAATGAATGAAGAAATTGAAAAGGGTAACCTGGGTGAGGCAAAAGCCCTTGCAAATGATGTAATCGAAAACCAGAAAAAAATAAATCATCATGGTAAACGTGCGGATGCGATAGTAAAAGGGATGCTGCAGCATAGTCGTACAAGCTCGGGCAAAAAAGAGCCAACAGATATTAATGCATTGGTCGATGAATATTTAAGATTAGCTTATCATGGTTTGCGGGCAAAGGATAAATCTTTCAATGCAACCCTGAAAACTGATTTTGATGAAAGCGTTGAAAAAATATATATCATTCCGCAGGATATTGGAAGAGTGTTGTTGAATTTATATAACAATGCGTTTTCTGCAGTAATGGAAAAGAAGAGTATGAACGTTGACAATTATGAACCGACTGTAACAGTGAGTAGTTCTTTGAAACCCCCTTCGGGGGGCAGGGGGGCTGGGGTTTTGATTAGTGTAAAAGACAATGGCAACGGTATTCCACAAAAAGTATTGGATAAAATCTTTCAACCCTTCTTTACTACCAAGCCTACAGGACAGGGAACTGGGTTGGGTTTATCATTAAGCTATGATATTATTAAAGCACATGGAGGTGAGTTGAAGGTGGAAACGAAAGAAGGGGAAGGAAGTGAATTTATTATTCATTTACCTGTAGGCTGAATCACGGATGAATGAGATTATAAGATTGCACGGAAATATGAAACGATTTTTAGAGAATGAAATTTGTGAAATCCTTCCATCTGTGTAAATCCGTGATTCAGACAAGTTTTCATATCATAGAAGCACTTAGAGGAGAAATAAAAGTGGAATACAAAGGA
>JBGTNK010000218.1:0-7993 GCA_041743125.1 Chitinophagaceae bacterium | reverse complement strand
CACCTAATACCTCCATATAATGTTTTACCAGGGGTGGGTTTTTTTGCAGGTCATCAATCATATTTTTCCAAAAGATATGATGGGGTGCAGAAGCGAAAATACAATTACCCAATAAATCCCTTTTATCACCCAAAGCAATTTCTCTGCTAAAGGGCAGTACTAGTTCTTTATCGGTATATTGAAATGGTTTTAGCATTTCATAATCCAGATCTAAATACAAGCCGCCGATTTTATACATGATGAGATAGCGTATTACATCGGCCCTCATGATATTTTTTGAAAATCCTTCAAATACAGGATAAAATTCGGGAAATTCCTTTTTTACAAACGCATCATTATCATCATCCGTCCATAATTTATATTGCCAGCCCGGATGTAATTCTTTTACCCTGTCCACATATTTTTCCATTTGGACCGGCACATCTTTATTTTTCCATGTTTGATGGATTATTCGTGGAATAGGCATAATTTTTTCGTTGGCCTATTAATACGAATACTGTAATGTTTTATTTTTTCGGGATTGTAAATTTTACCTATTTCCTGACGGATGACGCAAAATCCCTAAGGAAAAATTCATCATCCGGGCAGTTGTTTAATCGTGATCTTTTTCCACCTTACTTTTATTCCTCCGCCATCATGTATCTGCAAGGCTATAAAACCTTCTCCTTTGCCTATCTTTTCATCCTTTAAGTTTACCATTTGCCGGCCGTTTAACCAGGTGGTTACCTCATCATTAACCACTTTAATTTTCAGATCGTTCCAATCACCTGTTTTTAAATATTTTTCGTCTTCCGGTTTGGGATGTATCAGCCAGCCACGGCCATAGGATTCATAAATGCCCCCGGTGTGCTGACCAGCCGGCGCCACTTCAATCTGCCAGCCACTTATTTTTACTCCATCAATAGAAGAACGGATAAAAACACCACTGTTGCCATTAGCTTCCTGTTTGAATTGAAGTGTTAATTCAAAATTTTTAAACGATTTATTGGTTGATAAATACCCGTAGTCCTTATCAGGTCCGCTTTCACAAACCAATTCTTTATTTTCTACATACCATTTTTCTGTTCCGTGAACGGTCCACCCGGTAAGGTCCTTACCATTAAAGATCTTTTTCTGTGCAGGAGCCAAAAAAGCCACGCCAATTAACAGTATCAAAAAGACAAGTTTTTTTGCCATAAAGGTTTTCGGGTTAAGATATGGAAATTTTATACAGCAAAACCAAACGGACGGGTATAAATTTGGGGTGCTTTTTTAAGAAACAAAACCGGGATATAATGGTTCAGGGCATTTTAGGGGGCCTCATTTTCAAAACCAGGCAACCTTTTACCGGATTCCCCGTATGTATATATATAATAGCTTTGACCGGATGCTTTTGCATTCCCGCTACAATCCACCCCCACTTGAAAAAAGGAATGATCTTATCAAAATTTTAAAATAACTATTAACCCTATACTACCGGATTTTGGAAAATATAGTGACTATGATAAAAGGATGTATCGCTGGCGATCATAAATATCAAAAGATATTTTATGACCAATACCGCGGCTATGCCCTGAAGATTGTGTTTAGATACATATACCGGTATGAACGGGCAGTGGATGTGGCCCATGATGGTTTTGTAAAATTATTCTCCGCTTTTTCCAAATTTAAAGCAGGGAAGGACGAAGATTACGGAAAAATAGTAATGGGCTGGATGAAAAGAATAATGATCAATGCATCCATTGATGAATTAAGAAGAGGAAACATGCTACCGGAAATAGGTGGAATTCCGGATCATATTTGGGAGATACCCGACAATAGCCAGGATGCAGACCAGCAAATACTTTTCAAGGATCTTATCATTTTGATCAAAGAACTTCCACCAGCTTACAGAACTGTTTTTAACCTGTACGTCATTGATGGATATACGCACAGTGAAATAGCCGACCTCATGAATATTGCGATCGGCACTTCAAAATCTAACCTGTCAAAGGCAAGAGTCCTTTTGCAAAAAAGCATTAAAAAAATGGAGGAGGGTAAGTTATGCAGGATATAGACCAAAATATGGATGATCTTTTTCGTAAAGCAGCTGATCATTATCCTCTGAAGATAAATGATAGCCGGTGGGATGAACTGGCGGCTGTTATAAACCGATCACAGGTTAACAAGCCATTAGTTAAAAAATCAATAACAGGAAAATATATTGGCTTGTTATTATTGTTTGCGGCGCTACTACTAACGGATGGAATTATTGTTAGTTTTACCCGAGGGAATAATGCGATTCAAACGATTCACTCATCACTCGAAAGCAAAACAAATCCAGCCTCAGTTTTCAAGAATGAAGAAAAGGATCCTTCAAAAAAAGAAGAAAAGTTAAGACCTCTAACAAAACGATATGAAAGCCTGGCATTTCAGGTGGTTTCCAATTATTCAACTGAAATCAATGCAAAAGAGAGAATCACCTTTCAATCAAAAAATTTTATTGGAGTTGATAATCAAAGTAAGATGCCGGCGGGGAAAATAACTGGCAATAACAATACTTTGGTGGCAAACAAATTGGGTATAGAAACCATTTATACAAAAGATGTAAAAACAATTGAAAAAAATATTGACCCTGTTATTAATCCCGGCAAAGAGGCACTTGTCAAAAATGAAGAACCCGTTACAAATGCGATCAAAAAAAGAATAAGTTTATCAAGGCCCATGATGGGCTTGTATATTGGACTGGTAGCCGGTCCGCTAATCGATGAAGTAAAAAACCAGGGATTAAAAAAAACCGGGTATAGCGGGGGGATGATTGCCGGGTACCAGCTTTCAAAACATGTAGCGGTAGAAACAGGAATATTGTTTGCCAGTAAACCTTATTTCAGTACAGGTAAATATTTCAGCATGGATAAAATAACCAACGCCATGCCGGCCGGTATGCAAGTATTGAGCCTGGAAGGAAAAAATAAAGTGTGGGAATTGCCACTTAAATTGAAGTATGATTTTTTCAACAGGAATAAAAGAAACTTTTTTGCAACAGCGGGAATTACCTCCAGTGTTATGACTTACGAAAAAAACAATTACTTGGTAAACATGAATGGATCTCAGCAAACCATGATCAGCTCTTATAAAAACAAATCAAGATCGCTGATCTCCACGTTTGATATCAGCGCAGGTTATGAACTAAAAACAGGTAACTCCAATAAACTTAGGATAGAACCCTATATCCAAATTCCGCTTAAGGGCATGGGCATTGGTTCTATGCCAATGATAAGTACGGGATTAAGATTAGGTATTACAAAATTCACCAACTAAATAACTATTTTTTTTGATGAAAATTTACCGGGTTAAAATCCGGAACAGGATTCGTATTGCCTTGAAATAAAAAAACAGAGTATCTGTTATAATTAACCATAGATCAAAAAAAAATAAGAGCGGTTGTTCATGAACAAGGGCATGTTTGTAAGCCTGCTATTCAATGCGCATCCTTTTGTAATATTTTTCTTTAATCATTAAAATATAAGTCATGAAACAAACTAAAAAATGGATTGGCATTGTCCTCATTCCGCTGCTATTTGCATCCTGCCAAAAGGATAGTCGCTTAGGTCAAGAAAAAAGTAATGAGGAGCTAAATGCCGAAACCAACAATAGTGCTTCCCGGAATGGCCGCAAATATGACAAGGAAAAAGGCCCTGGAAATGTATACACATTAAGCAATCAAATGAATGGTAACAAGGTATTAGTTTACCGGCGTGCTGCTAATGGTATGCTGAGCTGGCAATCTTCATTTTCAACCGGTGGCAATGGTACAGGCGGAGGATTAGGTAACCAGGGTGCGGTCATTTTATCTGATGATGGAGATGTGCTTCTTGCTGTTAACGCAGGCAGTAATACGGTTTCATCACTTAAAATTACAGGTAGCGGTCTAAATTTAAAATCGACTGTTAGTTCAGGAGGCATGGTGCCGGTAAGTATAGCCGTACACGACGACCTGGTATATGTGTTGAATGCAGGTGGTAATGGAAATATTTCCGGGTTCAGGTTAAAGAATAATGGGAAACTTTATCCGATACCCCATTCCTCAAGACCATTGAGCGTAGGCGCTGCAACCGGTGCTGCACAAATTTCTTTTGTTTTGGGAGGCAGAGTATTGGTAATAACAGAAAAAGCAACGAATACAATAACAACCTATACTGTTAATGGCATGGGTTTACCTGGTATGATGCATACAAGAACCTCGTCGAGTCCAACACCTTTTGGATTTGCTCCTGGTAGGTTCGGGCTCATTTTTGTTTCAGAAGCGGTGGGCGGAGCAATGGGTGCCAGTGTTCTTTCCTCTTATCGTGTTCATGATAATGGAGAAATTTCATTGGTTGACGGTTCCGTTGGTGCAGGACAAACCGCAGCTTGTTGGGTGGTAATAACAAAAAATGGCAAGTATGCATATACCACTAATACCGGTAGTAATAATCTTACTTCCTTTGATGTAAATCAGAACTCCGGCGATATAGACCTTCGGGATGCTATAGCCGCTACCACGCCAGCGGGTCCAATCGATGCAGCTTTAAGTAACAATTCAAAATTTTTATATGTGCTTAATGCAGGAGGTAACAGTATAAGCGTATTTACTGTTTCAGGTACCAGTAGTTTAGGTTCCATTCAGACTGTCACTGGTTTACCGGCTGGTGCTACGGGACTAGCGGCCAATTAAACCATCCTGATCATGAAAAATTTTTTAAAAAAAATTACCCCGCAATGAAAAATTATCAGCCAGTATGATTATCAAGCAGGTCCTGTCTGCCTGGCGGCAGACAGGACCTGCTTGATTTAAATAAAATTTAAAAATATAACTATGAAACGTTTCATTTTTTTTTCTTTATGCATTACACTACTGTTGATAACAGGTTGTAAGAAGGAAACAACGTCCACTACACCGGTTAATGAAATGCCCACACCAACGGCAATAGCCATTGACAGTGGCTCTTTTTCCAATGGCCCTCATGGCAGTGTAAGCGGCAAGGCCAAAATTTATAAAACAGGAAGCAAATTTGAACTGGCTCTTGAAAATTTTTCAAGCAGCAATGGGCCCGACCTGAAAGTTTATCTGAGCAAAGAAAAGCAGCCGGTAAATTTTATAAACCTGGGATCATTAAAATCAACGGCCGGTAATCAATTGTATACTATTCCATCCTCTGTAAATGTGAATGATTACAAATATGCCTTGATCCATTGCCAGCAATTTAATCACCTGTTTGGTTTTGCTGAACTAAGGCCATGACCGGGTTTTTTAAATAATTAAAACCGAATACCGAGAATAAGGAAATATCAACGGTTAAGAATCCTCCGGAAGGAAATGCCCATGAGTAAAGAAAAAATTAAATAAATGAAGAAATACTATTTATTCTTTTTAACGGCGCTTATAATACAGGGTAATTTGTTATCCCAGGGATGCAGTGATGCTGGTTTTTGCAGCCTTGGAATATTAAAAAACAATAGACATAGTGAGGCGGAAAAATATTCTCTATCCATAGGATCCGCCTTTGGATTGGGGGAACAAAATACAGGTATTTTAAACTCTTATATAGAATTTGGAGTAAAACAAAATGACCATTTGAGCTATCAGCTAAAATTGACTTCCGTATATGCCGGTGGCTTTTTAGGTTCAGTGTTCAACCTGGGAGATGCGTTCGGATTTATAAACTTTACACCTGAAAGAAGCGGTAAAGATCAAATTAGCTTCCTTAGTGGTTTTAAGATCCCCCTCTCCTTTGCAAACGATAAAAATAGTTTAGGGAAACCTCTTCCCTTAGATTATCAAAGCAGCCTTGGAACTTTTGACCTCATTGAAGGCATTAATTATATAGGTAATGGAAAATGGGAATTCAATGCTGGCATTCAAATTCCCGTAATTAACAAAAATAAAAATACTTTTTTCCCTGATGAGTACTCAGATCGCCGTGTAGAAAACTTCCTGCCTACCAACAATTTTAAAAGAAAAGGCGATGCCTTGCTGAGAGCGGGCAGATACCTGTTTATTGAAGGGACTTCAATTGTTCTTAAGCCAAATATCCTGGCCATTTATCACCTGGGTAATGATCGCTTTGAAAACAGGTTGGGAAAAAATGAAAGTATACCGGGATCAGCAGGGCTCACGCTGAATGCCGGCCTTACTGCTTCAAAAAGATTTAAGAACAATAACCAATTAGAAATAATAACTGCAGCGCCATTTATTGTAAGAGATAAAAGACCAGATGGACTTACGAGAAGTATAGTAATTAATGTGCAATACAGTTTCTCTTTTAAATAGAATCGCGGATTATAACGCATTAATCCGTTCTTCAAAACTTTAAATCACATCGCCTTCAATATCGTAATCATAAGCTTTGGTGATCCTGACATTACAAAATTCGCCTATCGGTAATTTTTTATCTGAATGAATCACCACTTCATTGTCAACTTCCACACTGTCAAATTCAGTACGTCCTAAGTAGCGGCCAGATTCTTTTTTGTCAATAATTGTTTTAAAAACCTTTCCTATTTTTTGCTGATTGAGTTCATAAGAAATTTCCTGCTGTGTTTCCATTATATCCTGTGCCCTTCTTTCTTTTTCATCCTGGGGCACATCGTCCGCGATGCTGTGTGCTGAGGTGCCTTCCTCGTCAGAATAAGTGAAAACGCCAACCCGGTCAAATCGTTGCCGCTCCAAAAATCCTTTTAGTTCTTCCACATCATCTAATGTTTCACCGGGGAATCCGGCAATTAGCGTAGTCCGCAAACATATGCCTGGTATTTTTTGTCTTATTGCAGCCGTAAGGTCTTCGATCTCGTGTCTTGTTATCTGTCGCTTCATCGCCTTAAGCATATTGTTGGATGCATGCTGCAATGGCATGTCCAGGTAATTACATATATTATCTCTTTGTTGTATTGCGTCCAGAATTTCCATAGGAAATTTGGAAGGATAGGCATAATGTAAGCGGATCCATTCAAGCCCTTTTACATCAGCCAGGCGGTGAAGTAAATCAGGTAACATTCTTTTTTTATAAATATCAAGACCGTAATAAGTCAACTCCTGTGCAATAAGCATTACTTCCTTTACACCCTTTTTTACCAGCATTTCCGCCTCCTTCACCAATTCCTCAATCGGCTTACTCACATGGCCGCCACGCATTAGAGGTATAGCACAAAAAGCACAGGTTCTATTACAGCCCTCCGAAATTTTCAAATATGCATAATGACTTGGTGTAGCTAACAAACGCTCACCGATTAATTCGGTTTTATAATCAGCGTTAAATTGTTTTAGTATCTGGGGTAACTCCATTGTACCGAAATAGGCATCTACTTCCGGTATTTCTGCTTCCAGGCTATTTTTATATCGTTCGCTTAAACATCCAATAACATATAACTTATCAACTTTTCCTTTTCGCTTTAAATCCACTTGGTTCAAAATGGTATTGATGCTTTCCTCCTTTGCTTTGTCAATAAACCCACAGGTATTCACTACAACTATAGTGTGATCCGATTTATTATTTTCATGAACCACATCAATATCATTTGCCAGCAGTTGACCGCTCAGCACTTCGCTGTCCACCATATTTTTGCTGCACCCCAGGGTGATGATATTAACCTTGTTTTTCTTTAGTGTTTTTGTCTTCATTTTGAACCGGCAAAGGTAACCTATGCCAGGCATCCATTATTATTGTTTAATTAAAAAAGTAAATCCACCAATAATTTAAAATAGTAAGAGAAGAAATATCATTTGAAATTTCACAATCGTGACATTAATATATTCACAGATAGTGGCTTAACTTATAACTTAATTCCCGGGGAATAATAAAAGCTGGATTGTGGGCTTAATACCTTACATTTGCACGGTTAATTTGAGTAACACAGTATTTTGTAAGTGAACGATTTTTTCTGCTACGCATTTCCTGCTAATAGTTAGTCGCCTCTACTCTGCGTTTTTCTCAAATATTATTTATTATTTAAATTTTAAGATGAACATTTACGTTTCAAATTTAAGCTTCGCCGT
>JBGTNK010000217.1:0-11125 GCA_041743125.1 Chitinophagaceae bacterium | reverse complement strand
TTATTGTTAAACTACCATTGATAAAAAACCCTTAACCCAAAACCCTTTTACCATGTTAAATGCTGTAATTATTGAGGATGAACGACCCGCACTGGAAAACCTGGTTTCCACGTTATATTCTATTGCTGAAGATGTGCATATAACTGCAAGGCTTGAAAGTGTAAGAGAAAGCATTGAATACCTTTCGCAGAAACCTGCAGTAGATCTTATTTTCAGCGATGTACAATTAAACGATGGTCTTTCTTTTGAAATCTTTAACCAGGGCCATATCCGCACACCGGTGATTTTTATTACCGGCTACGATGAATTTATGATGAACGCTTTTGAATACAATGGCATTGATTACCTGCTAAAACCAGTTGACAAGGAAGATCTCCGTAAGGCGCTTATCAAATACAGGATGCTGGAAAAACATTTTACAGATCATCATTCTCTTGTGAACCTGATGCAATATGTAGGTGACCATAAAAAGAAAAGGATCCTGGTAAAAAAAGGTATGGAGAACATCTCGCTCCGTCTTGATGATGTGGCTCTTTTTTATACAGAGAATAAACTGGTGTATGTTCTTGATCGCTGGGGCAAAAAATACCTGGCAGATAAAAACCTGACAGAGTTGGAAGAAGAATTAGATGAGAACACATTTTTTCGGGCCAACCGCCAGTATATAATTAATATAAACTTTATACGAGGCTTTAAGGCTTATGAAAAAGTAAAGTTGATAGTAGACCTTACTGTGCCCGAACTTAGCCATTGTGTAATCGTAAGCCAGGAAACAGCGCCGCAATTCAGAGAATGGATGCATAATGCCTGATGCCTGGAAGAATATATTTTTAAATCAATGCAGAATAGAAGGCGAATCTTTTTAAACCTGGCCGCTGCACTAAATATGCATTAAACTGCAACCCCTCATGTCGCTATTGTCGGTACGACCCAACACCTCAAATCTGCCTTCAGGAAAAACTTTGCCCGCGTCATCGGTAGCAATAAAACTGCAGGAATAAATATTTGCCAGATCAATAATATTGAGAATGCCTTTTACAGAATTGTTATTTTGATTATCGCCTGGTTTGTAAATTGAGAGAGGGTCTAGTTCATCCCTTGTAAATACTTTCATCCAGGGAGGACATTTAAAAATTCCTTCTCCGGAAGAGTAAGCCTGGGACAAAAGTTCTGTCATGCCATATTCAGAATTAATTACCGGTACTTTAAAAGATTTTTTTAAAACATCGTGTACTTCCTGCCTGATCATTTCGGTGCGTCTTCCCTTCATGCCCCCTGTTTCCATTATCGTTAACTCTTTGAAAAGACCGGGATAAAAGGATGATGAACAGGCTTCAGAAAAATCCAATAATCCGAACGTAACTCCTATTAATAATGTTTTTTGATTTTGCCCGGCCAGTTTCCGTAAAAGATTAAAAAGATTTTCAAATTCATGGAGATAAAAACCACTGTTTTCATTACCGCTCATCTTAATCAGTTCATTTACCATATATACCAGTGAAGAATTCTGTCTTTCAAGGTAAGATGGCAATAAACCTAAAATGCACCAATCGGCAACAGGACCATAAGATAATTCAAACCCTTTTAAAAAACTTTCTTTATACAGGTCTATTTGCTTCACAAAGTGCCTGCTGTTGATGGAACCTGTAGTACCACTACTTTCAAAAATTTCCACCGGGTCAAACAAGGTAGTCACAACCCGATGTGTTTTAAAAAAACGTATGGGCATAAACGGAACCCGAACCAGCGAATCAATAGCCTTAACGTCAACATTAATTGCATTTACATATTCCCTGTAAACTGTATTATTTGCATATTGAAAATGGAACAGATCCAATGCCAGTTGTTCAAAATCTTTTTCTGTAACATTAAAGATTTTATCTTTCCATTGACACTCGTTATCTATAGTATTACTCAAAAGGCATTATATTTGTTTACACTTAAAGGTGTAATATGAAACTGATTCCCGCGATTTTTGTTGTATCACTTTTTATGCTTGTAATAGCATGTGGCAAAGATAAGTTTGAAACCAAGCCAAGACTTGAATTAAAAGACATTAGCCCGAAGGATGTATTCCCGGGGAATGAATTAACGATCCGTTTAACTTATTTTGATAAAGAAGGAGACCTTAACGGATCTCCGGTTATAGGTATTCTTAAAAGAATTAATATTGTCCCGCTTCCGACAGCCCAGGACAAAGTAGATACTTTCAGAAATAATCTGCCGGACTTCCCTTCAAAAGACAATGGAGAAATTACCTTTCAGCTTCCTTATGATTTTCTAAAAGAAAGCCAGACGGAAAATGATACAATAGTTTTCCGTTTTGCAGTGGAGGACCTGGCCGGGAACAAGAGTGATACCATTACTACAGAAAAAATAGTGATTCATTTGCCATAAGCCAATGAGCTTAGCCAAAAAAATTTTTGAGTTTTTTATTTATAGCAATCTGTTCATCGCTATCTGTGCCGGGGTAATGGTTTTCCAATCCTGCCAGCTATTATTAAACAATAACCCTACTATTTATTTTATCGGGTTTGTATTTTTTGCCAGCATTTGTAGTTATAGTTTTCACTGGTATCTTACACCCACAGATTCAGAAACAAAAACTTCCAGGATAAAATGGTTAAACCGACACAAGCAAGTACATTTTATTTTTTTCTTTATAAGTTTGGCGGGAGTATTGTTTTCTGGGTTTTATTTAATTGAACATTGGCCCTGGCTCCTGCTTGCAGCCTTTATTACTTTCCTCTATTCAGCTCCAAAAATCCCTTTACCAGTTTTTCGTAAACTTCGAAAATATGCTTTGGCGAAAACCTTAATTCTTGCGCTGGCATGGATGTATGTAACCACTATTCTTCCCTTGCAAGTCAGCGAACAACCCTGGCGAAATGATTTTTTCTTGTTTGCCGTTAGCCGGTTTCTTCTCATCTACGCTATTTGTATTCTTTTTGATTTTCGCGACAGGGAATATGATAGGAGCATTGGCATCCGCAGCCTGATCACCTGGCTTCCGGAGAAGCAAATCAATCGCCTTTTCATGGTCACCATATTTCTTTTTGTTCTTTTTACAATTGGATTGGTTTTTTCTGGTTATGATTCCTTCTTGATTTTTTTATTGCTGACCCCGGGATTCATCGTAGCAGGTTTATTCAATTATGCCAAAAAAAATGATTCTGATATGTTATATTATTTCGTATTAGATGGATTAATGGCCTTTTCATCAGTTTTAACCCTGCTCATGGGTGGCATGATTATAAAATAACCAAGAGAAACAGATGGGTTAATTCTTTCAAATTTGTGAACAAATTAATAGGCTCCTCTCATTCTTAGCACAAAAATTGTTACTATACGGGCATATATAAACAGTTATGCAAATACATTTCACCAAGGTTGTTCATTTCACCCAATTGATTAAGGCTGGCGGCCGCCTTAGAGAGTTTAATTTCAGGAAATTACGGCAACTGGAAGAAGAGATTTTTTCTGTGGATACCGTAGATGACCGTGGAAACAGGATTCTGTTTTATATGCATAAGGATAATAATAGTTCCAACTGGGTTATTACCCCGCAGCCCTTGCCTGCCTGGGTTATAGAAAATGAAAGTAAGTTAAACGAAGAGATATTAAATGAATTAAACAGGCACTAACCAGCTGAGCATTTTTATTTAATCATCTTAGTAATTCTTTACTTCCCTTTTAAAAAGGTTTAATTGTCAAATCCCCCTTGCGATTAAAAATATGTTGAAGGCACCTTAACTGCAAACCTTTTAACAATTTACGACATAGATATTAGAATATTCTTTCATGGGAACCATCAATTCTATTCAGGTCATCAAGGTTGAAACATTGTAAGTTTCAAATTTTGGTTGTAAATCAACAGGAGCTTTGCCACTTTTGCATTAAATGAACTAAAGGATCACTAACTGGCTCGATTAAACAACATCAGGTAATCAATTTATTTAAAGCCCAACAACGCTTTTCAGGTAAATAATCCGAAATTCACCTATATTTTTTTGCTTTGATTTACGCTATTGTTGACATAGAAACCACGGGCGGATTTGCGGCTACAAACGGAATAACGGAAATCTCCATACATATTTTTAACGGGCAGAAAGTAATAGAAATTTATGAAACCCTGGTTAATCCTTGTCAGCCTATCCCCTACTATATCCAATCGATGACCGGCATTACGAATCAAATGGTAAAAGGAGCACCCCTTTTCCATGAGGTTGCTGACAAAATCTATTCCCTGCTTCATGACAAAATCTTCGTTGCTCATAATGTTAATTTTGATTACTCATTCATCAAGCACCATCTTTCTGCCAGCCATTTTAATCTTCAATGCAAAAGACTTTGCACTGTAAGACTAAGCCGCAAGATAATTCCAGGCCTGGCCTCATACAGCCTGGGTAACCTGTGCCATTCACTGGGTTTCACCATCAACGATCGGCACCGGGCAGGTGGTGATACAGAAGCAACAGTAAAAGTCTTTCAATTATTATTAAACAGCGACAAAGAGAAGATCATCGAAAAGAGCTTGTTAAGAAATTCGAAGGAACAGATGCTGCCTCCCCATGTACCAAAAGAGGATTTTGAGCGATTGCCATATACTCCCGGAGTCTATTATTTTCACAACGAAAAGGGAAAGATTATTTATGTGGGCAAAGCGAAAAATATCCGCTACAGGGTTAACAGCCATTTCAGCAACAATTCAGAAAGCCGGCAGAAACAAAATTTTTTACGCCATGTTTATTCCATCAGTTTTCAATCCTGCGCCACAGAATTAATGGCCATTATTCTTGAATCTACCGAAATAAAAAAGTGGTGGCCTATTTTCAATAATTCGCAAAAAAATGCAGAGCAGGTTTATGGAATTTTTATGTATGAAGACCAAAATGGATACTGCCGGCTGGCCATTGAAAAGTATAAGCAACACCTGAAACCGGTTCATACTTTTCATTACCTGGCAGACGGCCATTCCATATTGCGAAAATTGATCCGGGCTTATAATCTTTGCCCAAAACTTTGTTTTATTCAAACGGCTGTATCAACCTGCAGTGGACTTCAGGAAAAGTATTGTTATGGAGCCTGTGAAAAACTAGAAACACCTGGCTTGTACAATTTGCGGGTAATGGAAGCTATTCAGTCTCTTGCTGCAAAACCGTCCTTTGCCATATTTGAAAATGGGTTGAATGCCGGAGAAAAATCTTGTATACTTATATTAGAGGGCAGATTTTATGGGATGGGATATGTTCCCGGGGATGTACAGGTTATGGATCCTGAAACATTGAAGAATCTGCTGACACCGTATAAGGAAAATCTTTTTATTCGTAATATCGTTAACTCCTACTCGGCAAAATTTCCTGAAAAGATCAAATTGATTTCACCAACAAAACTTCAATTCATCCATTGAAAATTCTCAGCTAACGGGATTTCAGAAAATACTTCCAATATTTCAGCCGGTGGGGTTGCCAATTTTCTTTTCTTGGTATCTAACCAGGCCCCATCTACGGTAATAATAGCCGCAATAATTTCAGGGTTTTTTAAAACATCATGCTGAATCTTCCAGCGGCTAAAATCTTTTTTAGCTTTTAGAATTCGTAAATTATTAGCCACTTCGTCACCCAAACGAATTTCCCTTTTAAATATACATTCCTCCAGGAATAAAATAGGGCCGATCTCTAATTTATGCATCAATTCAGTTGTCAAATTATGAGCAACAAAAAAGGAAATTCTTCAAAAAGCACCCCAATCATAATATACAGAATGCCGGTGATGTGCATTAGGATCAAGGTCTGACCACCGGACCTGAACCCTCCTGATAAAATTATCCATCCGCTAATTTAAAGAATGCAGTTTAAATTAACAGTTAATCGTGCTGAAATGAGGGGAGCGACTTTACTTTTGCACCACAATTAAAAATCACCAAATGCGTTATTCTTATTCAATTTTTATACAACAGGTACGAAATTGGAGAGGCTGATTGAATGTTGGTAGAAGATGCCTGTTCAATAAATAAAATGGTCATTAGAAAACTCAAAAAATAAAACAAATGAAGAAAGTATTTTTATTAGTAACTGTTTTTTCAATTACTACGGCTGTTTTGGCTCAAACTAAGTCCCAGCCCAAGACATCCGTTACCAATACTAACAAATCTGTCCCTGTTAATTCCAAAACCACGCTGAAAACGTTAAATGACTCGGTTAGTTATGCAATTGGCGTTAGTGTTGCCAGTTTTTACAAACAGCAGGGAATTACCAGCCTTAATTCAGGCCTTGTGTCCAAAGCAATAAATGACGTACTTGCTGGTAAAAAAGCCCTCTTAGATGATGAAACCTGCAATACTGTTGTAACTAAAATGATGACCGGCATGCAGGAGACAAAATCGAAGCCGGCAATTGAATCAGGAAAAGCGTTTTTAGCAAAAAACAAAACACGGCCTGAAATAAAAAGTACAGCCAGTGGTATACAATACGAAGTAATTACTGAAGGAACGGGTATAAAGCCCCAGGCAAAAGACAGCGTAACCGTGAATTACAAAGGGACCCTGATAGATGGAACTGAATTCGACAATTCATATACCAGGGGCGAACCCATTACCTTTCCTTTGAACCGGGTAATTCCAGGTTGGACTGAAGGATTACAATTAATGAGTGTAGGTTCAAAATATAAACTATACATTCCATATACACTGGCTTATGGAACAAATGACCAGGGTCCTATTCCGGGAGGATCTACCCTGATTTTCGAAGTTGATTTGCTGGATGTAAAACAAGCTAAATAATCTGCTGAACTGCTTTTTTTACTTTGGCCCAATACAGGGCTTTTTGAAACTGCTCTTCAGGAGAAAGGTTGGTGTTGTCAAGAACAATGGCATCATCAGCCTTTTTTAATGGACTGATTTCCCGGTGCGAGTCAATATAATCCCTCATTTCCAGGTTATACTTTACTTCTTCAATGGTAATATTTGGATTTTTTTCATACAGCTCTTTAAAACGCCGCTCCACTCTGACGGCATTATCAGCTGTCATAAAAATCTTTAATTCAGCATCAGGGAAAACCACGGTACCAATGTCTCTGCCATCCATAACAATACCTTTTCTTCTTCCCATCTTTTGCTGTTGTGCTACTGCAAATGACCGCACTTCCTTTATGGCGGCAACGTCGCTCACTTTTTCAGCTATTACCAGGTCTCGGATAACATATTCAACATTTTCATCATTCAGGTATATTTCACTTGCCTCATTTATTTCATTAAACTGAAATTCAATATGAATTTCTTTTAATGCAGTTTGTACTTCTTTCTTATCCGTCCAGTCAATATGATTACGGAGAAAATACAGAGTAATAGCCCTGTACATGGCGCCACTATCAACATAAACGTAACCCAATTTTTTAGCCAGTTGCTTTGCCAGGGTGCTCTTGCCGCAACTCGACCAGCCATCGATTGCTATAATAATTTTTTTTGTCATTAATGGTTGGCCGGCCAGGCGAAAAATGAATTGGATAAAGAATTAATTTGAATCCGGCATCTCGCAAAAATAAAAAGGAGCGCCTTATAAAAGCACTCCTTTACAATTTATTATTAATTAATTTATGCCTTGGATTTTGTTTCCGTTTTCTTAAATGTAAAAACCAACTTTCCATTTTCTTTATCCAATCCAGCTTCCAATACATCCCCCGCTTTAACATTCATGTTTAATATTTCTTCAGCCAGCGGATCTTCAAGGTATTTTTGAATAGCCCTGTGCAAAGGACGGGCACCAAATTGAACATCATACCCCTTCTCGGCCAGGAACGCTTTCGCTTCTTCTGATAAGGTAAGGCTGAATCCAAGATTGGCTAGTCTTTTCATTACACCCTTCATCAGGATATCAATAATATTGAATATATTTTCTCTTGTCAGGCTGTTGAAAATAACTATATCATCTATCCTGTTCAGAAATTCAGGTGAGAAAGTTTTCTTCAATGCCTTCTCAATTACGGCTTTGTTGGCATCATCTTCGTTTTCGACTCTTGATGAAGTAGCAAAACCGACACCAGCGCCAAAATCTTTTAATTGGCGAACACCAATATTCGAGGTCATGATGATAAGTGTATTCTTAAAATTAACCTTGCGACCCAGTCCATCTGTCAATTGTCCATCATCCAACACCTGCAACAGAATGTTGTAAATATCCGGGTGAGCTTTTTCAATCTCATCCAATAAGATAACACTGTATGGTTTCCGGCGAACTCTTTCGGTCAACTGACCTCCTTCTTCGTATCCTACATAACCGGGAGGAGCTCCTATTAACCGGCTCACAGTAAATTTCTCCATGTACTCACTCATATCAATACGAACGAGGGCATCTTCTGAATCAAACATGTACCTGGCCAGCGCTCTTGCCAACTCTGTTTTACCTACGCCGGTAGGCCCAAGAAATATAAATGTACCTATTGGCTTCTTAGGATCTTTTAATCCAACCCTGTTACGCTGGATAGCTTTTACCACTTTTTGAAGGGCTTCATCCTGGCCAATGACCATTTCCCGCATATCATCAGACATTTTACGGAGTTTATCCGTTTCTGCCTGTACCATTCTTTTCACCGGAATGCCAGTCATCATGCTTACCACTTCAGCAATGGCTTCCTCGTCGATAGGGAAACGCTTGTGCTTGCTTTCCTCCTCCCAATCCAATTTGGCCTTTTCGAGATCTTCTGCCAGTCGTTTTTCCGTATCACGCAAAGAAGCCGCTTCTTCAAACTTCTGGCTCTTTACCACTTTATTCTTTTCATTTTTTACATCCTCTATTTTCTTTTCAAGATCAACAATGTTCTGGGGAACGTTGATATTTTTCAGATGTACCCTGGCCCCAACTTCATCCAATACATCAATGGCTTTATCAGGTAACAAGCGATCTGTAATGTACCGGTCACTTAATTTTACGCAGGCATCAATGGACTCATCATTATAAGTCACATTATGATAATCTTCATATTTTGATTTTATGTTGTTTAAAATCTGAATGGTTTCTTCTACACTCGGCGGCTCTATTAATACTTTTTGAAAACGACGATCCAACGCACCATCCTTTTCTATATACATCCTGTATTCGTCCAAAGTGGAAGCCCCAATGCATTGTAATTCTCCCCTTGCCAGTGCCGGCTTAAATATATTGCTTGCATCCAGCGAACCACTGGCTCCGCCAGCACCAACAATAGTATGTAATTCGTCAATAAAAAGAATGACATCACGGTTCTTCTCCAGCTCATTCATAATAGCCTTCATTCTTTCTTCAAACTGACCACGGTATTTAGTCCCGGCCACTAAGGCGGCAAGATCCAGAGAAATGACCCTCTTATCAAATAAAACCCGCGATACTTTTCTTTGTACAATACGAAGTGCTAATCCTTCTACAATCGCTGTTTTACCAACACCCGGTTCACCTATTAAGATTGGGTTATTCTTTTTCCTTCGGGAAAGAATTTGAGAAACTCTTTCTATCTCTGACTCCCGGCCCACAATTGGATCCAGCGACCCTGATTCAGCCAGTTTAGTGATATCCCTTCCAAAATTATCCAAAACAGGCGTTTTGCTTTTTACACTAGCACTACTTTGCTTGGACCCTTTTTGCTGCGAATATTTTTTTTCATCTTCAAAATCATCATCATTCTCATCAGTAAATTCTGCCCTGGGGTCACTTGATTTTACAATGCCTAATTCCTGGCGAAAAAGATCATAGTCCACGTCAAACTGATTTAAGATTTGAGTTGCGATGTTTTCTTTATTCTTTAAAATCGAGAGCATAAGATGCTCCGTTTCTACGGTAGTACTTTTTAGGGCTTTTGCTTCAAGTACCGTTACCCGGATAACTTTTTCAGCCTGCTTGGTCAAAGGAAGACTATTAATATTAGCTATATTCTTACCTGTTTTATCCTTTACGGCCAGTTCAATCTCCTTGCGGAGCTCGTACAGATCAACATTAAAGCTTTTAAGTATGCGGACGGCGGTATTATCCCCTTCCCGGATTAATCCGAGCAAAAGATGCTCGGTGCCTATAAAATCATTTCCCAATCGTAATGCTTCCTCTCTGCTGAATGAAATGATTTCTTTTACCTGGGCTGAAAAATTATTATCCATATTTAGATAATTAGTTGTGTTACAATATTAACAAATATATTTGGTTCCTGCTGCTTCTTACTTATAAACGGTTTGTTGATAAACTTAGTTGTATGAAAGTCAAAATAGATACCAAAGAAAGATTTCATGCCATCACGCTGCCCGGAAACTCACTATCTGCTACTATGACAGAAGATCTGGATGCTTGCTTAATGCCGTACCTGCAAAATGACGTTAAGAATGTTGTGTTAATCCTGAAAGACATACAAAGTATGGATATAGCTGCTGCGAAAAAGATGGTTTCTATCCAACAAACCTTTTATGAAAGTAATGCTTCTTTTGTGATTTGCGAATTACAAAAACAAGTCATAGATTTTCTTAACAATAATGAACTTTTGGAGCATCTGAATGTTACCCCAACCCAAAGTGAAGCATGGGATATTGTGCAAATGGAAGATATAGAAAGAGAGTTGATGGATGGCGAAGAAAACAATTAGATAACTTTGCGCGGATGCATGACCCATATCAAACCCAATATCTCGTTTTGCATTGGAAGTAGTTAGAAACAGAAGACCAGGGAATTTTGATAACCCAGCGATAACCCTGACTCAAAATACATCAGCATTACTTTTATAAAAAAAGGGATTCACATTAAATCGTTGAATGGCCAACTATTACCAATCATCCTTTGCTACAAACCTCATACTTCGTATTTTAGCTTATGCTCGCAGTCACCATCCTTGGAAATAACTCAGCCGTACCGGCATTTGACCGGCATCCCACCAGCCAGGTAGTAACACTGGACGGTTTTAGCTTTCTGGTAGACTGCGGGGAAGGAACACAGATACAAATGATCAATTTTAAGATCAGGCGTAGCAGGATATCCCACATTTTCATTTCTCATCTTCACGGCGATCATTATTTCGGACTAATTGGTCTTATTAATTCCTTTAGCTTGCTTGGAAGACAACAAGAGCTGCATATTACCGGACCTGCCCCCCTGCAACAATTAATAGAGTTGCAATT
>JBGTNK010000216.1:0-3512 GCA_041743125.1 Chitinophagaceae bacterium | reverse complement strand
GTGCCGAGCCACAAATTCCCGACCTTATCTTCGGCGATACTCATAATGTAATTGTCTCTGAGACCCTCCTTTTGGGTAATGTGCGAAAAAGTCCCGGCATTGTATTTACTTATTCCGTTTCCTGTGCTGAACCAATAATTACCAGAACGATCTTCGAGGATATCGTATACGTTATTACTGATCAGTCCTTCCTGTTCAGTAAGATGAATAAAGTTATTCCGGTTGAACTTGCTCACACCGGTTCCTTTGCTACCAAACCAAAGATTGCCTCGCTTATCTTTCCTTACCAAGGAAGTTGCGTTGCTGATTAGCCCTTGTTTTTCTGTATAGTGCTTAAAAGTTTTTCCATCATATTCATAAACTCCCTGCATCGTAGCAAACCAAAGAACTCCCTGGTCATCTTCCTCCATGCCATAAACAGGCGAACTACCCAAAACTTCGATTTGTGTATAATGAGAAAACCTGCCTTCCACATATTTACAGAGCCCCCGCATGGTACCAATCCAGAGATCACCGTGTTTGTCTGATAGAATACTCAACACCGTGTCATTGATCAGGCCTTCCTTTTTCGTGAAATAAGTAAACGTTTTGCTATTGAATTTACTTAACCCGGCCATTGTAGTAGCAAACCAAAGATTTCCGGCTTTGTCTTCGGCGATACTTATTACAGTATTGCTACTGACGCCTTGTTTCTCCGGATAATAAGTGAAAGTTTTGCCATCGTATTTTGTCACGCCGCCTAATCCCATGCCGAACCATATGTTACCATATTTATCTTCATGCATACTTCGTACGAAATTGCTTTTCAATCCCTGTTGCTCCCTAAAATGAGAAAGACTTCTTCCGTCATATCTTGTTACACCCCCGCCATTAGTACCAAACCAAAGATTGCCATTTCTATCTTGCATTGCGCAGTAGACTATCGGCGATTTTAATCCTTGCAATTGACCAAATGAGCTGAAATTTTCGCTGTCTTGCTCCCCGGAGACAGGCTCTGTGATTACAACTTCTGGTAATCCTGCCGTCACAGGGGCGTGAATAACCGATACGATTTCCGGTAGAGAAAAACCATTGTGCCCAGGCGTACAAATTTTCGCTAACCCTGCCGGGATCACTTTAGGAATACCGACCGATCTTATATTGCCTGAAACCGGTATTTTTTTAGGTTTGCCTGCCTTCACAATCCTTGGTTTCCCGGCTGGTACCACTTTGGGTACGGCAATACTGTCTTTGGGTATCACATGACCGCGGGCTTCCGCTACTTTAGGCGCAAAAGGGGGAGTGTTTTTTTCCTGTTTTGGGTTGCAGGAGAAAATGGCCAGCAGCACTGCTATGGCAAATATGGTTTGTATTTTGAAGATCACAGTTTTGAGCAGATCGGTAAAAATTTGCAATTTCCAAATTACTGAAATTGTAGCTGTTCCCTATTACAGATATTGGAGCATTCGTATGCCGCTGTTTTATCATGGAACATCCCACCAAACACGTGAAGTCATTTTATCACCACCAGCTATTCGTGCAACCGCCTCTTTATAGCTTTGCGGGTTAACGCTGACTTCTTCTAATGGATAAGTAAACCTTCGGGGGATACTGCCAATTGTGGTTGCGCCCTGGTAATTTATTTTTATTAACTGAGGATAGCCGCTTCTTCTCCAGTTACACCAGGTTTCATTCCAATCGGCAAAAGTGGCAATCCAATATTGGGTGTTTATCATTTCAAGGCCGTTTGCAGGCACATAAGGGTGTGCATTTAAATAATCATCCGCTTCACCTGGACTTATAGTTGCACCTGCCTGGTTTAATTGCAGGATGGCTGCCTTAACACTCTTGTTATAGTAATCAGATGCATCACCACTGATCCATCCTCTTTGTGCAGCTTCTGCAAGCAATAAGGCTGTTTCTGCATAAGTCAATACAAATGTAGGCGCATCTTCTCTTGCAAAAGTGCTTCTGTTAACTACCGAATATTTATTTTGATCTCCGGGCCAGTTGGGTGCATTAGTTATATCCTCCGCCGTTCCATTGTTGTCATATCCGTTGGGCTGTCCTAACTGAATGGCGGGATCATTATTTCCTAAGTCTCTATTGTCAGCCGGATTCTTTGCAACTGTGGCCAAATAAGGTAGCCGCGGATCATTAGTAACTTTTAAAAAGTTAATGAACGTTTCGCTTAACCGGTAACTCCCCGCTACACGTTTAGCCAGTTGCAAGCCAACAGGATTACTTACCGGGCTTGTGCCTTTTGCCGTATGAGGGCAGAGGGCATTGTCATCGTTACTTTCCATCACACCACCCTGCACCGCTTTTTCGCTCCACGTTTTTGCACTGGCCGGATCAACCTTGCTCATACGCATGGCCAGCCGAAGCATTTCTGAGTAGGCAAATTTTTTCCATTTAGCTTCGTTTCCGCCATAAAATAAATCAGCATCCTTAACTGTATTCGCAGCTGTTGCATCAAGTTTTTGGGCAGCATCTTCCAGTTCAAGCAACAGGTCAGCGTATATATCTTTTTGCAAATCATATTTAGGACTTGTAGACGCATTAATAAACCCCAGGCCTGCTTCAGAATAAGGGATATCACCGTACATATCTGTCATGCGCTGAAATAAGAATGCTTTTAGAATGCGGGAAATATTATACAGGTTTTTTCTTTTTTCATCCTGCTTAATATTTTCAATTACATCTACAATATTTTTGATAGAGCTAGAATATTGCGATCCCCAAAAAGCTCCATTATCCCCTGCATGATAAATGTATTTATCACCATACCAACCAAACGGGTTAGTTGAAGACAGGTGTTGCATCATGGTTGATGAATAATCTATACTACTTTGCTGAATTCCTATTGCAAATCCACTGGCATTGCCAGCGGTGTATAATTCCGCAGAAGTAAATAAATAATTGAATTGGATGTTTTGCGGAGTCAGTTTAGTCGGGTCAATGTTTATATC
This sequence comes from Chitinophagaceae bacterium, assembly GCA_041743125.1. Taxonomy (GTDB): domain Bacteria; phylum Bacteroidota; class Bacteroidia; order Chitinophagales; family Chitinophagaceae; genus Terrimonas_B. Next base: position 561 of record JBGTNK010000216.1, on the reverse strand, counting down.
TTCCAGCTTTTTATTACAAGCAGGAAGAATAATAAACATGCAGAGAATAATAAAAAAATTATGTTTCATTCATAATATTTTTAGTCACTAAAACTTAACATTCACATTAAACCCTATATTTCTTACAGCGGGATAACCTGATAGTTCAAGACCCTGGGCATTCGTGTTATTCAGGTTGGATTCAGGATCAATATTTGGCGTGTGCTTCATTAAGATAGCAATGTTTCTTGCTACCACCGAAAAAGTCAATCCTTTTATAACCATTTTTTTTAATGATGATTGCGGTACGGAATACCCAAGAGAGAGAGACCTGAATTTTATAAAGCTGGCATCATACACAAACTCTTCTGCTATCGTGGGCCCACCAAAGAATGTGAGATTCTGAAAATAATCCTGGGAAGAAACGCTTTTTGTATTGGTTTTTCCATCTTCCGTAACTCCTTTGCCTACATAGCCTGTCTCTCTTCCTTCCAGTGTTTTAATGTGGTGGCCGTAGTAGTAATACCTAAAGTTTGTACCCGAATATATTTTTGCGCCGTATTTAAAATCAAAAAGAAAAGA
>JBGTNK010000215.1:0-33107 GCA_041743125.1 Chitinophagaceae bacterium | reverse complement strand
TTTCATTCTGGGCATGTATCCATATCCATGCCTCTGCATTAACTCCATTGGTTTCCAAAATTTTCATTTCTTCCATAGCTGCCGCCCCGTCACCAGTATGAATACCGATAGTTAAGCCTGTGGCCAAATGTGTAATTGCACTAGCTTCCACCATCTTTCGCTGCACACCTGACAAGGGAAATTTGTCAACTCCGGATTTTATAAAGCCGGGTTTAATGCCTGAGTTTTCAACACCGTATTTCCATTCATTAATCCATCGTGCTGCCACCTCGCTTGCTGTTTCAGTAAATGCATGGGCAGGTAAATATTTTTCGCCTGCCGCACCATAATACCCGGTATTAGTAATGATGTTCAGACCACTTGCAACGGAGAGTCTTTTTAGCAATCTCACATCCCGGCCCAGCCATGCAGGAGTACATTCCACCATTGTGTTGCATCCTCTTTCCTTAATGGCAAGAAGTTTGGGTAATGCGATTTCAAATACTTCATTGGCATCATACCTGGCAGGGGTTACTTTGCCGGCTCCAATAAAATCTACTAATATATGTTCATGGGAAAGGATAAAGCCTGTTTTATCAGATGGGGTCCATCCGTTCACTGTCATCAGTCCGCCAGTATTGTACCTGGGCAATTTGGAAACTAAAAGGGAGCCCCCCTGCATAGTGACCGACTGCCGGATGAATTTCCTTCTATTTAGTCTTTTTGCCATAACAATGACTTTCCATTTGATTTATCTAAATCAATAGAACAGTTATTAATTAAATTCTTATTCAAAACAATCTTTCGTCGGGAGGCTTTATTCCCTGCAAGCGAATGTAAATGGTGGTTTGACCCCGATGGTGTGCCTGGTGTTCAAATGCTTTATTCATTAAAACATACCTGGGTTCCTCAAAGCCGAAGATCTTCTTTTTTTCATTCCATTTGCTCATATCATAATCCCTGATAGCATTCAGGCAATAATCGTAGCTGGCATTTAAATAATAAGCAACGGAATCCTTTTGCTGAGCCGATGTACTTTTCTCCGGGTTCGACATCAACCAGGATGGAGGTTGCTTATCAATTGCGTTAGACATCAGGAATACATTTGCCTGCGCAATATGCAGCATCTGCCCGGCAAAGCTTCTTATACTGTCATTTGGTTTGAAAGAATATTTATCCGCCGGCATCGCATTTAAATAATCAGTGGTATATGCTTTTGCCCGCTCCCAATCTTTTATCATCTGGGCCTTTATATCTGTTAACGTTTGAGCCTGGCCAGACCCGGGAATTAATAACGTAAATGAAGTAATACAGATAGTTACTAATAATATAATCTTATTCATACAGTATGTTTTTAGAAATCCAAGGTAACAAAAAATAGGCTACACCCTTGCGTTTTTTATCCTTAAGACAACGCATCAGAATTTCAATTCCTATAGCAGGAGATTTAGTGAATTAAATATGCAAATGGACAATAAAATATAATTATCTTTTACAAAAAATATATATGGATCAGCCTTTGCAGGCCGTTAAAAAAGAACGACTACTTTCCCTTGATTTTATGCGTGGCCTGATAATGGTTTTACTTGCCCTGGAAAGTTCCGGATTATACGAACATCTTTTTAAAGCCACAGAAGGAAATTTCCTGAATAGTTTTTTCCTTCAATTCTTTCATCATCCCTGGAATGGTTTGCGTTTTTGGGATTTGATACAACCGGGTTTCATGTTCATTGCCGGTGTATCCCTTGCCTATTCCTTACACAGGCAAAGGGAAAAAGGAATGAGCTGGAATGAATCTTTCAGAAAAACACTAAAGCGTAGCGGCTGGTTGTTTTTCTGGGGCGTACTGGATTATGCTGTTCGGCCTGGTGGTTTGTCATTTGAACTGTGGGATGTTTTAACCCAGCTTTCATTTACAACGCTTGTCGCCTTTCTTGTTTTCCGCTGGAGTGTGCAGGCTCAGATTGGCTTCTGCGTTTTCCTTCTTTTACTTACTGAAAGCCTGTACCGGTTTACCAACGTGCCGGGTTTTGGCCAACCCTTTACCGACCAGCATAATTTTGGAAATTACGCAGATCTATTATTGATGAATAAAATAAATAGTGGTGGTTGGGTAGCAATTAACTGTATACCTACAGCCGTACATACTATTGCTGGTGCGCTTGCAGGAAAGTTATTATTAGAACCCGGGAAAAATAAAACGAAACTCCTTTTTACCTGGGCTGTTATTACGATGGCTTTGGGTTATGCGCTGGATATAGCGGGTATTACTCCCATTATCAAACGTATAGCCACCAGCTCCTTTACCCTGGCATCTCTTGGCTGGTGTTTGGCAGGCCTTGCCTTAAGTTACTGGTGGATCGATATAAGAAACCACAGAAAGTATCTTGCCTTCTTCACCATTGTAGGCATGAATTCCCTTTTTATATATTTATTCTTCGAGATTGTTGGATCAAGATGGTTTAATGAATATATAACTGCGATTGCAAAAGGATTGCTGGAGATGATTAATACACCCGGTCTTCTTGCAAGTGTTATTGCATCACTCTGTATATTTACGCTGGAATGGGGGTTGTGTTATTTTCTTTACCGGAAAAAAATATTCTTCAGGATCTGATAAATTTTACTGTTTGAGACTGATCAGAAAATCCGTTTTAAAAAAAGATTATGAAAATTGTCAGCAGGGGCCTTATTTGTTTCACTACTTATATACTGGTATCTGGTTTCAGCTCATTTTTTTTTCCGGACAACGATTGGGAAATATTGTTTAATGGGAAAGACCTGGGTGGATGGGATACGTATCTCGGACCTCCGCTTGATGATAAGGGTAAAAAAATGAACAATATACCTGTGGGATTAAATAAAGATCCAAATAACGTTTTCAGTGTAGTACAGGATGGATCACAAAAAGTAATCAGGATTTCAGGGCAGGAATGGGGAGGCATATCAACCGCCAGTGAATATGAAAATTTTCATTTGCAATTAAAGTTTAAATGGGGCGCTTTATCGTGGGGGCAAAAAAAGGGAAAGAAAAAGGATAGCGGTCTGCTTTACTTTGCTGTTGGAGAACATGGCGCTGATTATGGCGCCTGGATGCGCAGCCAGGAATTTCAAATTCAGGAAGGGGATTGTGGGGATTATTGGGGTGTAGCCGGGGGCATGCAGGATATTAAGGCAACAAAGAATACGGACAATGAATACGTGTATGACCCGGAAGGAACCTTATATACTTTTGGTGAAACCAGCCCGGTAGGGAGACACTGTGTAAAGGATCCGGATGCTGAAAAACCTTCAGGGCATTGGAATACTGTTGATCTTTATTGCCATGGAGATACAAGTGTTCATGTAATGAATGGGAAAACTGTGATGGTTTTATACAATTCACAGCAGCTTGAAAATGGGCAGGCCATTCCATTGATAAAAGGGAAACTGCAGATTCAATCAGAGGGGGCTGAAGTCTTTTATAAGGATATAAGGATAAGACCCATTGAAAAGATTCCTTCGGGAAGAATAAAATGATCTTTGTTTCAATAACAGGTTGTGCAAATACATTATAATAAAGAATTGGCGAATTACTCCTTTCTCTAGCGGCCAAGCATAGGAAAAAATCCTCTTATCATCTTCTCGTCTGGTTGTGTACCGTATTCGCATATTTCAAATGCTTCTGCATATTTTACAGTTGCGGCACGTTGTTTCCCATACCATTTTTCCAATGAGGATCTTAATTGCGGGCTGATTTTTTCACTTCTTAATTTAGCCAGCCATTTTAACCGGTCGGCTTTATTTCCAGGTACCTTATCTGAATAGTGGCCTATCCATGGCAACCACTCATACATCTGGGATTCATGTGCATCCAGTGCAGCTATTTTTTTATTAAAGACAGATGTGATATCAATTGCAATGTCGGGGCGGAAGATATTAGGCCGTTGAAAATGATCTGGGAAATAAAGGAAAATAGGATTTTTTTGAAGGGCAGGTGTTTCAGGGGCTATATTAGGTACCGCTACCATATAGGCTGCATCCTGCACCAGTACCCCTGTATAGCGATGATCCGGATGATAATCATTCGGTCTGGGTGCAAATACAATATCTGCATTCCACTCTCTTATTTTTCTAATTACCTGTAGTCGTATTTCAAGTGAGGGCAGTAGCTGACCGTCATGATTATCCAATACATCGTATGCAACACCTAATCTTTTGCCAGCTTCCTGTGCTTCTGCCAGCCTTCTTTTTGCCAGATCCATTCCACCTGATGACTGGTGGCCCGCATCACCATTAGTGACAGAAACAAATTTTACGGCATATCCCATTTCAGCAAAAAGGGCGGCGGTACCTCCACCGTCATTGTCGCAATCATCAGGATGAGCGCCAATCATAATGACACGAACTTTTTCTTTGTAATCCTGGCTTATACTCCGCGTTCCAAATGCCAATACTAATAATAGAAAACATAAAAATCTACTACCTATTTTCATACTTAATTTTTTATTGAATATAGTAAGTTGCCATGAACTTTTGATCGGTAATGATGAAATACGGTACTTTAATGAAATCAGTATTTTACTATTTCTGTAGCCGGGCCGATGATGCAACAATTAACCCCCGGGAAATGAAACACCGGGTATATTTGACCGCACAGAAACAATCTTATGTTTTATCCTTACTCCGCGGGAATTGTCAGGGGCCTGTTGTTGAATGGCAGCGCCTGGGGCAATGTCCCGGAAAAACAATTTTTCAGTCCTCAAGATTTTGTCATTACCTCTCATATAGTCTACTTCCACTTCCACTACATCAAGCTTATAGGACGAATTATTTTTTAAAGTCAATTCTATCCCAGATACTCCTCCAAATGCACTTTTAGAATATTTATTATTTTGTAATGATAACTGGTTAAGAATATTGATCTTACTTATTTCGTTTTCAGAATTTATTACCTTATTTCCATTGCCCTCGTTATTATTAACGGCTGTTAACTGGTCATCTTTTGCGTTAGGGACAGGGATATTGCCCGATATTGGATCCTGCGCATTTTTAGTTGCATTTTTTTGCCTGGCTATATTGCTGGCGTCCGACTTTTCAATTGCTGTGGATACTAATACAGGCTTCGGAGGTGGGTTATTCAATTCAATATTGGACCCGTTTATATTATTGGTTTCCGGTTCTCCGGGCAATTGTTGTGTCGTCTTTGGTATGCCGCTGCTGATGGTTACTCCATTAGCATCTTTGGAAATATTGTCAGAATTCTTGCTGAAATAATAACCTGTCATTATTCCCATACCCGCTAAAGCAATCATACCTGCCGGCATCCAGAATGGATGTACACGCCGGGGGCTTTCAACAGGCATTGTTTTTTCTATCAATCTTGTTTGCGGTTCCCTAACTTCCGTCTCTGCAAAAGTCTTATCTGTCGAAGAAATATTTTCTTTCTTTGCCGATCGGATGGTCTTTATTTCATCTAATAAGGCTTTCTGAGTAGTGTCATTAAAAAAATACTCCTGTTCATAACAGGTTTTTATGGCCTGGTAGATGGCTTCTGAACCTGCCGTTTTTGTAAGATAGGAGTTAGCGCCAGTCTCCATCAATTTAGAGATCATGGAGTGATCATCATGCATGGAAAGAATGATCACCTTCACGTCAGGATAAATTTTCCTTATCTCCGGTAAAGTAGTAATGCCATCCATAACGGGCATCTGAATATCAAGTAATATCACATCGGGCTCCGTATGTCTTAGCAGGTTTAGAAGTTGACGACCATTATCTGCTTCCGCAATTAAAGTAACATCTTTTTTGTATGCGAGGGCAGCTTTTACACCTGCCCTGAAAATGGCATGATCATCTGCAATAATTACCTTGATCAGGGAATCCACCCTTTGTTTTTTATCCATTGGAGAAAATGTCCTGTTTTCCTCATTCCTTTCGTTTTCTGATCTTATTCCCGAACCCCGGTCGTCATTTTCAATAGCACTTTCCCTTGCATCATAAGGGTGACCCGCCGAAATATTATCTGATAGAGTCTTATTTTTCGAGGAAAGCTCTTTTCTTATACCCTCATTAGTCAGCGGATTTTGAGTACCACCCCTGGCTGCAACAAATAAAGAGTTGTGCTCTGGTTCATATTCTTGTTTTGTAACCGACTTATAGCTTGTATTTATTTCTTGTTTTTTTCGGTTGCTGCCAGTGCTATTCTCCAAGGCTATCTTTCTGTCGAAATTTAGAGATTGATTTTTTTGAGCAGCCAATAAAATTTTTATTTCAGAAATCTCCTCAGGGTAGCGCCAGGCTGCACTCTTGCCCTCAATCCAAACCAGGTCATAAAGTTGAAGTTTGCAGGCTACTAATTCTTCCGCTGTAAATGGTCCGGTTTGCTTATTATTTCTTAATAGAAAATACATTACAGTTAGTTTTGGATTTTAAATTGCTATTGATATTATATTATGCATCGACTTTTATTATTGAATAAGTCGGTGTTTTATATTTTAAACCGGACATGTTAAAAATTCACAGGATAATAAGGAGGGTACTTCTGGGAAAATAAGGGCGGTTAATAAACCTGGATAGGGTAACGATTATAAAGCCTTAAAGCTAATCACATTTTATAACCTTGATTTCTGGTCAAAAGATAAATAATCAACAACTTATAAACAGTTTACCTAAACTGTCATTTGGATGAACCTCCTTTATGAATAAAAAACTGTTGTAAGATGCCGCCTGCCTTTTAATATCTCATTTATTGAGGACAGTTTTCTGGTGATTATTTTTGCGCCCCGGCTTTTCCACGGAAAGGATAAATTGAATGCTTAGAAGTAAAATATGTAAATGGCAGATTGTAAAAATATTCTTAAACAAAGAATGAGCATAAGGATTACCGACCCATTACCGGATTAAAACTGTTGTTCCTTTTCTCCGGTATAAAAAATTATCAACGCCCAAACCTTCTACCACCCATACCAACACCTGGTTGCTCTGGGGAGTGCCATTGATATTGCCATCCCAACCGGGCCTATCTGTTTTGGATTCAAATAACAAATGCCCCCAACGGTTGAATATTTTGAAAAAACGAACCTCTTTGATGCCCATTAATAAGGGTCGTAAATGATCGTTCAGACCGTCACCATTTGGAGTGAACGCATTGGGTACATAAATTTCAGCCCTCTTTGCAGTTTTTACCAATTGTGTATCCACAGTCAGGCATCCGCTTGCCGTCCTTATTTCAATAGTATATAATTGTTCGGAAGGTCCATTAAATACAGGAGTATAACTTGATCTTGTATTTAAGAAGGTTCCGGGCATCCATAAAATGCTATCACCAAACTTTCTTGCCTTTAGATCAAATGGCAGATCGATAACTGCGTATTGAATGGGATATCTTATGCCTGCAACCGGGTCGTCGATCCTTATTGTTTGTTTAGCTGTTGAAACACGACATCCTTCTTCATTAAAAAGAACAGCATGATAGGTGCCGCTTTCAGTAACCCGGTAATCAAGATTGCCGGCACCGGTTATCCGCCGGTTATCTTTATACCATTCTATAATGTCGCCGGATTGAACACGAAGAATGCTGCTATCACGACTGTCGGAACAATACTGGGCACTGCCAATTACCCGGATGCTGCTGTCCAGGATAACGGCCTGCACCATCACGGTATCTTTATCTGCGCATCCACCTCCGGCATTTGTTGTGGTTAGCACATATTGCGTGGAAATAGCGGGGGAAGTAAAGGGATTTGAAATTTTTGGGTTAGATAATCCGGCAACCGGGTTCCAACTGTAAGCTAAGCCGGGAATAGAATTAACTCCGAGTTGAACCGATTCTCCGTTACAGGAGATCCTATCAACCCCGGCCCGGGCTTTAAGTGTTAACGTATCAGCAAGCCTTGCGTATAAAGTATCAGTACATCCATAACCATTATACGGCATTACTTCCACAGCATAGGTGGTTCCCGAAACCGGTAGCGGTGAAAACGAAATGGTTTGTTGTGATCCGACGACCTGGGTAAACGAATTATTGTACCAGGTATACTTTTGGTAGCCAAAAGGGGCCGTAACATTTAGAAAATTATCATCGGGACAATAGGCGGCACCTACAAATTCACTGTTGCATTCCGAATTTACGTCTATGTATGCATACCCGAAATGCCGCCTGAATGTACAATCAGCAGTTTTAAAAAAAAGGCGGATCTTCTTGCCGGCATGACCGTTTAAATTAATGGATACCGCCGACCAATCTTTGCACCATATCGGGGTATTGCCCCCTGGATTGGGTGATAAATAAAAACCGGGGAGCAACGAACCATAAGGAATAAAAGTAAACGAAGAACATTCTATGAGTTGATTATCCGTGACGTTAGTAATTTCAAGAACCAGCCGGGGTTGTTGAAAAATTTCATGATGCGGATCCTGGAATACAACAGCATAATGGTAAATCAGCGAGTAAACGTTTTGGTTGGCCGGAATTGTAAATTCATACGATACACCTTCCGCTTCGGTTTCGGCCAGGTCGTTCCCCAGCCTTATAGATTTCCCGCTACCGTTGGGGCAATTAACCGGAAATCCCCCATAGGGATCTCTTTCATTCGAGGAGTTCTTAGTATACATGGTATGACGGCCAGGAATAGCGCCACCAGATGGATATAAGGATATTTCATTTTCCCTGTTAAAAACTGTTGTGGTACCGATAAAGCAGTTCCAGCCATTGAAAGTACCGGATTCAAAGTCAATATTCTCAGGGCAGTTTTGTGCCTGCACAAAGGATAAACCCGGGCAAAGAATGCATCCCAGCAATTGAAGAAATGAAAATGTAAAATGTAACCGCATATTATTCCAGTAAAGAATAAAAAATAAAACTGCGTTTACCAGGGTCGTGAAATTAAAGATAAAGCTTAATTCCTTAGCCTTGTGGATTGATCGTTGTATCCTTTTCTTAATCGGGATTCGCTAATGAGAGGTTGCCGGTAAATACTATTAGAAGTTATTGATATAGCGGACTTTCATTTTAAATAGCATCCAATAGAGGAATTGCAAAAGTTACTAGTAGAAAATAGTAAGCCATAGAATGATTGGATCAATTTTGATTATGCCAGTTTGGAACTGGCTAATAGGCATGTTCTTTATTATCTTTTTTAAACAGTATTATTTTGATCAGACCATTTGATTATAGGGAAAGGAATACAAACCAGGAGTGTTTAAATGCAATAATTGGAATATAAAAAATAAAAAACCGCCCGATTTGCATTTAGCAAGTCGGGCGGAGCAGGGGAGTAATAATTTATTTTAGTCTTTCTTAATATTGATCAGCGCTCTGCGATTTCTGCTTCGGCCATCGGCATTATCCCTTCCATTTATCATTTCCATTTCTATCGGGCAACAAGCTCCAAAAGATTCAAAACTGATCCTGTTGGGATCAATTCCTTTTTCTATCAGGTAACCGGCACAGGACCGGGCACGTTTGTCCGACAAAACTTTATTGTATTCTTCTGTACCGCGACCATCCGTATAACCGGATATCTGTATGGTGGCTATACTATCTTCAGTAAGCACAGAATAGATTGAATCCAGTTGCGCTATTCCTCTTTCTTTCAAATTGCTTTTATCAAAATCAAAATAAAGGGTAACTACGTTTTCAGGTTTGATGACCAGTTTCTTTTCTATGCAAATAGGTTCATTTGAGAAAATATCCGTCAACCAACCGGTATCATCAATTTCTGTGATGTTAATACCGCTGATTTTTTCCTTATACAATTCTTTACCAAGGATCAACTGTTGTTCATCTGCATAACCGGTAATTTCAAATTGATAGCTGCCATCAACTGCGGTTTTGGTGGATACCACTTTGCCTGAAACACTTTTCATTATTATTTCCACATCGGCAATGGGTTCATTGTTTTTGCAATCCTGTACGAAGCCTTTTATTATATTTTTCTTAGGTGTTTTGGAAACAGTATAGGTTTCAAGGCAGCATTCAGATCCGCGGTCTGAACTGATAATGGCTTTACTGAGTAAACTACTTTTTTCAGGGGCATAAAAGTAAAGGTCGTCACGAGATGAATTGACCGGGTAGCCGATGTTTTCTGGTTTTTCCCAGTTCATATCCCATCCCTTTGCAGTAAAAAGATCAAAACCGCCCATACCTGGTTTTCTATCCGAAGCAAAAACAAGAGAGTGGCTGGAACTATGATAAAAGGGAGCTTGTTCATTTGCAGCTGTATTTAGCATTTCACCTGCATTTACGGGTTCACCTGCACTGCCATCCGGGAGTAAAACGGATATCCAGATATCAAAATTTCCTGATCCGCCAGGTCTGTCAGAGGCAAAGAATAGATATTTTCCTTCTATAGAACAGAAGGGTTGTTTGCTGCTGGAAACTTCGCTATTAACTAAAGGAAGTAAAACGGGTATTCCCCATCCTGAGTCAGTTTTTGTAGAATAATATATCGACGAAATGGTTTGGGCGTTTTCTTTTTTCCATTGAGTAAAATAAAGATGATCTCCATTAGCGCTTAAAGAAGCGGTACCCTGGTTTAATGACGCATCCATCCCATCTATTGTGACAGGTAGTATGTTTTGCAAATTGCCATTAACAAGCGTAGAATAAAATAATCGGTTATGATATGGATTTACTCCGGGAGTTACAATTGAATCGATCTTCGTACTGGTTATCATCAATTGATTGCCCTGTGTGGCGGCAGGTGCATAGATCCCTTTTTCCTGCCCGTTTAAAGAATTGATTTTACTTATAGTAAACAATATAGAATCAGGCCGGTTTAGCTGATTTTTTATGTACTGGATTGTTTCTAATTCGTTTTCTGCTGACTGCTGATAAGGATTAGCAGAACCTGCTGTTGTGCTGAGAAATTGCGATGCATTTGCTTCGGCCTCCTTATACTTGCCCAGGCTTCTCTGGCAAACTGAATACCAGTATAATGCAGAGGCATATTTTGCAGGATCAGATTCAAGGCATTCTTTATACCGTTCTGCAGCTTCCTCCCAATAATTGGCGAGCCGGTAACTTTCTGCTTGCTTATACAGGATGTCATACTTATTCATATTGTTTCCTATGACATCTGTCCGATTTTTTTTGCTGTTAAGAGGGAAACCGGTGGGTTGTTTTTGTTTCACCGGGGGATGAAGAAATTGTTCATATAAACCGGCTGCCGTAAAATAATCACCCGATGAAAAATATTTATCGGCCAGAAGCAACCGGCTGTCTGCCTGTGCCCGGGTTTGCTGGAAAGCAATACTTGCGAATATGATTAACAAGAAATAGTTCCTGGCGTTTTTAGAAATACAGATGGCCGGGGATGGTATCTTGTTTTTTTTAAGAGATTGAAGAGTGTTCATATTGTTATAATGAAACTTTTAAATTATGCTGATTTAAGGCTTGTAAAATTGAATATTTACAATCGTGGACAGCGGATAAAATCAAAAATGCTTTTGGTGCCTTTTCGTTTAATATAGGATAGACTAAGTTCAAAACTGTTCACGTTACGAGACATGGCGCCCAATTTTGATGTGTTTACATCATAGCTTAAGCCGATTAATAAATTTCGCCAGTCAACACCGAAAAAAGGAGCTACCGCATCCTTATACCGATAATAGCCTCCGATCATCAGGTCTGTTTCTTCATTTACATTCATCTGAACATATGTTCCCAGCATAGTTTCCCTTGCCGTACCCTGCTGCATATATAAAATATGCGGCACAACGCTGGCCCTGTCTGAAATATTAAAACTCAAACCACCGTGAATGGCATACCGAAGTGGTATCGTATTCATTTCAACACTTTGGGAAGTAATGATCGGGTCCTTTGGTTTGTTGATATGAAAAAAGGATACACCTCCAAACGCATTTACATTTTTACCGGGGGTAGCATCGTAATATAAAATGCCAGTTCCCATATCCAGAGTAGTGGCTGAGGTAGCAGCAAAGGTTTCAGTAGAAGCATTGCCGGCATTATAACCGGTAATGGGATTCCATTGTTCTCCCCACTTAAATTTTGATTGATCAACCCGGCGATTGATAAGGCCGGCTTGCATGGCAAAAACCAGGCGGTGGTTATTTTCCTTTCCAAATTTTACTCCAGTGTAGGCGACGGATGCATAGGTGTTAAAATAATTAAATCCTCCATCACCGGCTGATTGGTTCATCAGGTTTACACCCAGCGAAATATTTTTGTTGGTACGGGTATCAAAAGAGATACCTGTGGTTCTGTAAGGTTTATCTATTCCTCCCCACTGACTTCTGTAAATAGTGGACACCCGGTAATCTCCATCACTTCCCCCGGCCATAGCAGGATTCACATACATAGGGTATGTATAATTTTGGGTAAAATGAGGATCTGTTTGTGCCAGTGCATGATTTAATGATATCATCAAAACACAAGTGGAGAATAAAAAAATTGGTTTCATAAGTTTATTTTCTTTTTCAATAGCCTTTTGCTTTTTCATAAGAGAGGATTCTTCCCGATTACATTTTCCAGGTAGTAATAAAATATTTGGTTTCTACTTTACCAGGGTGATTGAGCCTTTTAAATTTACTTTTCGTCCGTCCGACAATTCAGCCTTCAAAACATAAACATATACACCTACTGGCTGTGCCTTGCCCCGTTGAGTTCCATCCCATCCTTTGGTTCGGTTGTTTATCAATTCAACCTGCTCACCCCATTGATTGAATATTCGCATCTCAAGTTTCACTATATAGTTTCCATACACATATAAAACATCATTCTTTCCATCGCCATTGGGTGAAAAAACATTCGGAACAAATACATCTTTGTTTAGCGGCCTCACGGAAATGGTATAGGATTTCGCTGCACCATTACAACCATTCAGGCTTGGGGTTACAGATACGGTAGCGGTAGCGTCAGCATCGGTTCTGTTTAGTGCAGTGAACGACGGAACATTACCGGAACCGGATGCTGGTAAGCCAATGGATGTATTGTTATTTGTCCAACTAAAGGTTACCCCGGCAGGCGTTCCGGGTATAATTGTAGCAGGTAAAACAGATCCATCAAAAACTGCGGTATCGGCAAAAGCAAATACAGAAGGAGTGGGGGAAACAGTTACGGTAAAGGTGGTCGTTGGTTGTGCACATTGCCCGGCAGCAGATGTAAAGGTGTACACTCCGGACACCTGGTTGCTAACTGTGGCGGGGCTCCATGTTCCTTTAATGCCGTTGGTAGAGGTAGCAGGCAAATCGGGAACAGGCCTTCCGGAACAAACAGTCAGGGTTGTTCCAAAACTAAATACCGGCGTCAATATAGGATTAACGGTTACTGTAAAAGTAGTTGACCTGATACATTGATCTGCCGGGGTGGAAGGAGTAAATGTATAAACCCCATTTACCTGGTTGCTAACAATTGCAGGACTCCAGCTACCATCATACCCATTTTCGGAGGTGCCGGGTAATGGCGGAACATTACCTCCTGTACATACAGACAGCGTGGTACCAAATGAAAAAGTTGGAAGTATACTCGGGGTTACCGTAACATTTAATGTTGCAGCGGTACCACATTGACCTGCAGCGGGAGTAAAGGTATAGGTGGCTCTAGATTCATTATCCACCATGGCAGGATTCCAGCTACCGCTAATTCCATTATTTGAAGTGGCTGGTAACAAAGGCACGGAACTGCCGGAACAAATAATAAGGTTGCTACCAAAATCAAAAGTAGTGCTGACAACGGGATTTACCGTAACGGTTAACGTTTCAACAATTGCACACTGACCTCCTGATGGGGTGAAAGTGTATGTAGCTGAATTTTCATCATCAATCACAGCCGGATTCCAACTTCCTGAAATCCCATTATTAGAAGCAGAAGGCAAGGAGGGCACAGCTGCATTTTTACAAATGCTTATTGATTTACCAAAACTAAAGGTTGGTGTAATATTAGGATCAACCGTTACATTAAATGTTGCATCAAAAGCACATAATCCCGATGTGGGTGTAAATGTGTAAATGGCTGAATTTTGATTAGCGACAGCCGAAGCATTCCATGACCCGGTAATGCCATTATCAGAAGTAGCAAATAAAATGGGTACCGCTGCTCCTGCACAAATGGATAATGAGGTACCGAATGAAAATGTGGGCGTTATTTTCGGATCAACTGTAACCGTTAATGTTATTGAATTTGCACAAAGTCCGGATGAAGGAGTAAATGTATATGTTCCGGAATTTTGATTATCTATTACTGCCGGATTCCAATTACCGGTGATTGCATTTACTGATGTTGTAACCAGGGCGGGAACACCGGATCCCGAGCAAACAGATAGCGATGATCCGAAACTAAATGCTGGCGTTACGTTTGAATTAACAGTTACAATAAATGTTGTAGTAGTAGTGCACATGCCAGGGTCAGGAGTAAAGGTATACGTGCCCGAATTTTGATTGTCAACAGATGAAGGGCTCCAGGTGCCGGATATGCCATTTGTTGAAATTGCAGGAAGTGCAGGTACTGCATTGCCAGCGCATATTGAAAGAGAAGTTCCAAAATTAAAAGTTGGTTTTATATTTGGATTTACAGTAACGGAAAATGTTTCTAACACGGCGCAAATACCCAGCGCAGGTGTGAACGTATAGATCCCGGAATTTTGATCGTCAACTGTAGCCGGATTCCACGATCCGGAGATGCCGTTATCAGATGTGGCCGGTAAATTGGGTACTATAGCTCCCGCACAAATAGTAAGTGATGTTCCAAAACTAAAAGTCGGGGTTATATTCGGGTTAACTGTCACCGAAAAAGTTGTTTGTGTTGCACACAAACCTGCTGTGGGGGTGAAGGTATAAACTCCCGGGCTAAAGTTCTTTACACTTGCAGGACTCCAGGTACCTGTGATACCATTTGACGAAGTTGTGGTAAGTGGTGGTACAGTTCCTCCGGCACAAATTGTCAACGAAGTTCCAAAACTAAATGTTGGAGTTATATTCGGATTAACTGTAACCGAGAAGGTAGCAGGAAGAGTACAACCAGAAGATGGAGTAAAAGTATAAACATCGGAATTCTGATTATCGACTATTGATGGACTCCATGTTCCGCTAATATTATTGTCTGACGTGGGAGGCAAAGTTGGGACTGAACCACCAGCACATATTGTCAGGGAAGTGACAAAACTGAAAACAGGTTTTATTTTATTGGTTACAGTTATATTAAAAGAAGTAGCAGTTGCACATTGCCCTCCAGCCGGGGTAAAATTGTAAGTAGCGGAATTTTGGTTTCCGGCTGCTGCAGGATTCCAGGTGCCGTTGATACCGTTGTCCGAGGTAGTGGGTAATGGAGGTACCGGGTCGCCTGCACAAATAGTAAGTGTTGTTCCAAAACTAAAAGTTGGAGTAATAATCGGATCTATCGTTACTGATAAATCTGTTGCAGTTGCGCATAAACCTGACGTAGGAGTAAATGTATATACTCCAGAACTGTTGGCTTTAACTGTTGCAGGGCTCCACGTACCAGTGATACCATTTGATGAGGTAGTGGTAAGAGATGGTACTGTGCTTCCCTCACAAATTGTCACCGAAGTTCCAAAACTAAATGTTGGAGTTATATTAGGATTAATGGTAACCGAGAAGGTGGCAGCAAGGGTACAACCAAAAGTCGGAGTAAAAGTATAAACATCGGAATTCTGATTATTAACTATTGATGGACTCCAGGTTCCACTAATACCATTGTCGGAGGTGGACGGCAATGCTGGGACTGAACTACCAGCACATATGGTCAGGGAAGTACCAAAACCAAATACAGGTTTTATTTTATTTGTTACTGTTATATCAAACGAGGTGGCAGTTGCACATTGCCCGGCTGATGGAGTAAAATTGTATGTTGCGGAATTTTGGTTACCTGCTGTTGCCGGACTCCAGGTTCCACTGATCCCGTTATTTGAAGTAGTAGGTAAGGGAGGTACCGGGTCGCCGGCGCAAATAGTAAGTGAGGTTCCAAAACTAAAAGTTGGTGTAATATTCGGATTTACCGTTATTGAAAATGTAGCATTAGTTGCGCATACACCGGTAGTAGGAGTAAAGGTATAGGTGCCTGAATTTTGATTGTCCGCAATAGCAAGGTTCCAGGTTCCGGTTATGCCATTTGTTGATGTGGCCGGAAGTAGAGGAACTGCTTCTCCTGCGCAAATAGTAAGTGCTGTTCCAAAACTAAAAGTTGGTGGAATATTTGGATTTACAGAAACGGTAAAGGTTGCGGTGGTAGCACATACCCCAGCTGCTGGTGTAAATGTATATGTTGCTGCATTCTGGTTGTCAACTGTTGCAGGGCTCCATGCGCCGCTGATATTGTTAGTAGATAGGTTGGGTAATATTGGTACTGCTTCCCCGGCACAAATGGTAAGTGATGTTCCAAAACTAAATGTGGGTGGAACATTTGGATTTACTGTTACACGTAAGGAAAAAGGCGTTGCGCACAATCCTCCTGTAGGAGTAAAAGTGTAAGTTCCGGAATTTTGATTATCAACAATTGCCGGACTCCAACTACCTGTAATTCCATTATCCGAGGTTCCAGGCAATGTGGGCACTATTTCTCCTGCACAAATAGTGAGAGAGGTTCCAAAACCAAAAGTTGGAACTACATTAGGATCTACAGTAACTGTAAAAGTTGCCTTGGTAGCACATAGGCCTGCTGTAGGTGTAAAAGTATAAGCAGCTGAATTTTGATTATCAACTGATGAAGGGCTCCAGGTGCCCGTTATTCCATTCAATGATGTGGACGGAAGCACAGGAACTGCTTCCCCTGCGCAAATGGTTAAAGAATTTCCAATGCTAAATGTTGGAGGTATGTTTGGACTTACTGTTACCGTTAAAGTAGCTGTGGTTGCACAAAGACCGGATGCAGGAGTAAATGTATAGGTGGCGGAATTTTGGTTGTCAACCGTTAAAGGATTCCAGGTACCAGTAATGCTGTTAGTTGATACAGTCGGAAGATTTAGAACTGGACCACCAGCACAAATGGTAAGCGACGTGCCAAAAAGGAAATTGGGTACTGTTCTTGGAATTACGGTCACGTTTATCGTGCTGTTTAATCCGCACTGACCGGAGTTTGGAGTAAATGTATAGGACCCAGATTTTTGGTTGTCAATTACGGCCGGGCTCCATACCCCATTGATACCATTATTCGATGTAGCTGGCAAAACAGGTGGAGTAGTTCCGGCACAAAAAGCAGCTATACGGGTAAACGTGGGTGTAAACACCGGGTTGGATAAAATGATCCCCGTATAAAGATCTGTAATGCATCCATTGATCTGCAATTCAAAATCTGAATATACGCCGGCATTTAATCCCCCTAATACTACTTGCCCGGCCCCGTTAGAAACCAGGGTTACAGGGCCAACCCCTACGCCATCATCTGTATACGATAGGGCATAAGAAGTATTTGCCACTAAGCCACTGATGGTAACAGAGCCTTCTGTTCCATTACATGTTGTTGGATTATAGCTTGCAAGATCTGGCTCCTGGATTGAAAAGAAAGCTTTATAGTTATTGCCTCCATTATTCAGGATAACCGTTTCGTCACACAGCAAGGGGGTGACTGATGAACCCTTGACATCATAATATATTTCCAGTACATAATTACCGGGAGGATACGTGGTAAGATTGACAGGAGAATAAGGAGTAGTGGTTCCATTTGGAATTACCCGATTCCATTTTTGATCACCCGCCTGGCATGAACCGCCCGATCCATACTGACCGCTAAGGACATCACAGTTATCCACGAGGGGAAGGTCCATCGCATTAAATGATCCGGGAGCGCCTGATTGAAGATAGATGCGATAATATAATTGCACATTACATACATTCCCGATCACTGCGTTTTTAAAAGTTCTCACTTCAGCCCCGCTCAATATAAGGGTGTTCGAATTTCTTGTATGAACTCCCAGGCTGGCATTGTTAAATTCGTTTGCAGCCGGTCCTGGTAAATCAGCCGCATTACCTGATGTATTGAAAAAATTACTTTGATTACAATCGGTCAACCATACGGCTGAAGAAACAGTTCCAAATGTTTGACCCCGGGAGGGAATACAGAAAGATACGACGCACAATAATGCAAGGAAGAAAGAGCGGGATATTGGTTTCATAGAAAATGGAAATTAGGCGGAAATACTGGGCTTTTATCAATTTTCGTCGTAAATGTAATAATTCAATTATAACTTTTTGCGAGTAATTGTACCTGTTATTTTCAAGTAAGTTTTCGATGCCAAACTATTTTGCCTTATAGAATACACGATAATAAAACTCCTGCTCTTTTTTTTCTCCAAAAATTATTTGAATGTAATTGCATAAAATATAATCTGCTTATTTGTTTCCGGAATTTGTTACTAAGTAAAAATTCAGACATTAATATTCTTCACTTATGCCATAACTCTTAACTTACATTCATGCTGCTCTATATATTAAAAAAAATAATTTATAGCTTCCTGGTGCTGGCCGGTGTAGTGGTATTGGTATTTGTTCTTTTTCAGGGCTTTGGCGATCCATCCCGGTTGATCATGGGACAATCGGGTGATGCAGCAACTCAAGCCAATATCAGAAAGGAATTATACCTGGATCAGCCTAAATGGAAACAATTTGTTTATTATTTCAATGATGTTTCCCCGTTAAGCATTCATAGCAAGGAAGAAATAGCGGATAAGAAATTAAAAGGGGTTTTTATTGGTAATGAAAAGAAAATTGGCTTCAAGATCCCTTACTTGCGCAAATCTTACCAAAGTAAAAGAGAAGTCGGCAGCATCTTGATGCAGGTACTTCCGGGAACATTGATGCTTGCATTGGCCGCTATGCTGATCGCCGTGCTGATTGGAATTCCTCTCGGTGTACTTGCTGCCATAAAACAAAATACCTGGATAGATACAACGGCCATATTCACAAGTATAGCAGGTATATCAGCCCCTTCATTTTTTATGGGTATTATTATAGCCTATGTGTTTGGATTTTTATTGAATGATTGGACTGGTCTCCATATATCCGGAAGTTGGTTCGAAATAGATGAGGTAACAGGGAAGAAAAATTTATCCATGCAAAATTTAATCCTCCCCGCTATTACTTTGGGTATTCGACCGTTGGCCATCATTACTCAACTTACACGCAGCGCCATGCTGGATACACTAGACCAGGATTATATTCGTACGGCCTATGCAAAGGGACTAAGCCCGCGCAACGTAATATGGAAACATGCGTTGCGAAATGCATTGAATCCTGTAATCACAGCCGTCACCGGCTGGTTTGCGGAATTATTAGCCGGGGCCTTTTTTGTTGAGTATATATTCGGTTGGCAGGGAATTGGAAAAATAACGGTTGATGCCCTGGAGAAATTGGATTATCCTGTGGTAATGGGATCAGTCTTGATATCAGCCACTTTTTTTATTCTGATCAATATACTGGCCGATATTTTATATGGCCTTATTGATCCCCGGGTGCGAATTGACTAATTAGCTTGGGTGCAGATGTTTTTACTTGCTATTTTATAAAAAATGGTTTCAAAAAGGAAGGTCTATTTATTGAATGCTGATTATATTAGGCTGTTTAATTATTTTCATGCTTTCACTTTCTAAGTTAATATGGGGCTTATAAACTGCTCTGATTTTTTATTTTTTGAATACACCGAGTTATTTCATGGTTTTGGAAAAATAATTGATTCATGAAAAATGCTTTGACCAACAAACGCATACAGTCTATAGATACATTTAGGGGTATTACAATCCTGGTAATGATTTTTGTGAATGATGTAGCAGGAGTGGCCGGTATCCCTTCCTGGATGAAACATATGCCCGCAGATGCCGATGCTATGACATTTGTAGACATTGTATTTCCCGCCTTTTTATTTATTGTCGGTATGTCTATTCCATTTGGTATTAATAACCGGCTGGCCAGGGGAGATTCTTTTATTAAGTTACAGGGGCACATACTTTGGAGAACCCTGGGTTTACTGGTATTGGGTGTCTTTATGGTAAACGGGGAAAGTGGTTACAATGAAAAAGCCATGGGCATGTCTGGTGCGGTGTGGTCATTGCTTTTTTATTTATGCGTCATTTTGGTGTGGAACGTTTATTTCTTCAGGAATAAATTTTGGGCTTATTTATTAAGAACAATTGGAGCAATCGGACTAATTTTCCTGGCCTGGGTTTATCGAAGTGAAGATGGTACGCAGGGATTAGCACCGCAGTGGTGGGGAATCCTCGGGCTAATCGGATGGGCGTATTTATTTAGTTGTATTATTTATCAGGCAGCCAGCGGGCGAATTATTTTTATAACGATAGCGATCGCATTTTGTGTAGCATGGTATGCTGCCAGTAGGGCCGATGTTATGAAAGATATGGCCCTTTGGCAATGGATGGCAAAAAGAGCAGGCCATGCATCGCATACCTGTTTAGTGTTATGCGGAATGGTATTATCCTTAATATTTTTTGACAAAACGATCAATAAAAATTTGCTCACCCGGTTTGCATACGCAGCACTTTTTGCTTTGTGTTTGATGATGGCCGGATATATGTTAAGACCATATTATACCATTTCCAAAATATATGCAACTCCAACCTGGAGCTTGTATAGCGCCGCCATCTGTTGTATCCTCTACAGCATATTATATTGGTTCACTGATATTTTAAATTTTAATAAGTGGACCCGTTTTTTTAACCCTGCAGCCACCAACCCACTGCTTGTATATATTCTTCCTGCCATTATCATGTATTTTCAAATATGGCTGGGCTTATATTTTATACCGGCAGAGTTTTACCAGGGAATAGCAGGTATAGCCTGGTCCTTGTGTTTTTCTTTGCTTATAATGGTGCTCGCTATGGGCTTAAATAAGTTAAAGATAAGATTGCAATTATGATGGTTGTCAAATTCAGATCTGCGGTATAGGGGGGAGGCCGCATTTGAATTATAACAACGGTATCAGGCTATTGTTGTATATTTTTATTAAGATATAGAATAAACTTTATATAATTTTCTTCATGTTTCAATGGATTAGTTTAACGCGTAACTTTCCGGAAATATCTGGTCCCATGCGAAAATTAGTATTAACTGTTCCCTGTGTTTTCTTTACCTGTTTATTATTTGCACAACGTTTTGGAGGAACGCCCCCTTCTGTTAAATGGAAACAGATCAATACGGATTCTGCCAGAATAATTTTTCCTTCCGGCCTCGATAGCCAGGCACAGCGGGTAGCTGCATTGGTACATTACCAGGCCAGTGAAAATCCGGCTTCCCTGGGTGATCAATTACGAAAGATCAATATTGTTTTGCAAAATCAAACAACGATCGCCAATGGTTATGTGGGTATGGGGCCTTTCCGCAGCGAATATTACCTTACACCTTCTGTCAATAATTTTGAATTGGGAAGTATTTCCTGGGCTGATGCCTTGTCTATTCACGAATACAGGCACGTGCAACAGTTCAATAATTTTCGAAATGGAATCAGTAAATTAATGGCTATTCTGTTTGGGCAGGAAGGTTACTCACTTGCAATGAATGCCAGTGTGCCAGACTGGTTTTTTGAAGGAGATGCCGTCTATAGCGAAACCGTATTAACAAGACAGGGCAGGGGCCGCTTACCTCTTTTCATGAATTCGTACCCTGCAATTTGGAATGCAGATAAAAATTATTCCTGGATGAAGTTGCGAAACGGATCATTTAAAGATTATGTACCGGACCACTACAACCTGGGATACGTATTAGTAAATTACGGCTACCAAAAATATGGTTTGGATTTCTGGGCAAAAGTGACAAAGGATGCCAGCTCATTCAAAGGATTAATTTATCCCTTTCAACATGCGATAAAAAAACATGCAGGTATAAATTACCTGGCATTCCGTAAACAAGCGTTTGACTATTATAAAAAATTAAATAGTGAAAGACAAGTGGTTCAATCTAATCCGAAAACATCAGAAGCTAACCCGGAGCCTGCTGACACCAACGATACTAAAGTACAGGATCTATCTCCTCTAAACCGGAAATATGTTACCAATCATTTATTCCCTTATTCCATTTCACCAGATTCTTTATTGTACCTGCGTTCCAGTTTCAGGCACCGTCCTGCATTTTATATTAAAGATGCAAAGGGAAACCATAAACTAAGGGTAAAGGATATTTCAATCGATAATCAATATTCATATAAGAATGGTAAAATAGTTTACGCTGCGTATGAAAATGATGCCCGTTGGAGATGGCGGGACTTCAGCGTCATCCGGTTGTTGGATATTGAAAGCGGGCAGCAAAAAACCATTACAAAAAGGTCAAAATATTTTTCACCAGATATATCAGCAAGCGGAAAAAAAATAGCCGCTGTCGAAATAGCTCTTAATGGAAAAAGTGAGATCCATATTTTGAATGGTTCTTCAGGTGAAATTGAAAAAAAGATAAGTAGTGGGGAAGTTACCCTGTATACAGATCCCAAATTTATAAGCGAAGATTCATTGGTAGCTGCCGTTCGTTTCAGAAATGGAACCATGTCGCTTATTCTTCTTGATCTAAAAGAAGATAAAATGATTCGGATCACCCCTCCTTCCTACAATGTAATAGGTTACCCATCCGTTCATAATAACCAGGTTTATTTCACGGCATCATTTGGAGGTAACAATAATGTGTTTGTAGTAAAGCTGGATGATGGTACAATAAATAAGGTCACTTCCGGGGAAGGAGGAGACTATTTTGTAAATGCTTCGGACGGAAAAATTACCTGGTCTCACTTTACTGCTGAAGGTTTTCAATTAAAACAAAAAGAAAATAGTCAGGAATTAATTGAAGAGAATGATTTTTCGGATTCACTGGAAATTGAGAGTTTTTACCCCGTGAGTCATAGCCAGGCTTTCTCTGATATTCTGTCCAAAGATTTTTCCAACCGCAGGTTCCCGGTAACCAATTACAAAAAAGCAACCCGCCTGTTAAATTTTCATAGCTGGCGGCCTTACTATGAAGATCCGGAGTTTACATTTTCCTTGTATGGACAAAATGTCCTGAATACTTTGGAAACAGAATTATATTATTTGTATAATCAAAACGATAATACCAATGCGGTTGGATTCAGAACTGTATATGGAGGATTTTTCCCTTATATCAATGCAGGAACACAATATACTTTCGACAGGTCGCAGGTTTCGTCTGATAAATTACGGGTATGGGATCAGCTGGATACCCGGGTGGGATTAAGTATACCTCTTCGCTATACCGGCGGACGTACCATTAAAAGTTTTACGGCGGGTACTGACTATGTATACAGAAGCGATCGGATAAAGGGACCGGCAAAATTAGATTTCGTCAATAGCAATTTCAGCTATCTTTCTCACCGGTTGTCTTTTAGCCAGCAAATTGAGTCTGCCTTACAACATATATTTCCACGTTTTGGGTATACAATGGCCGGGCGGTACAATCATGCAATTACGAAATATGATAGCTGGCAAATTCTCGGAAACTTCTCTTTGTTTCTTCCCGGTTTTGCTTCCACGCATAACCTGGTATTAACGGGAGCATTCCAGGAAAGAGATACTCTTGATGCCTTGTTTGGCAACCAGTTTTCCTATTCAAGGGGCTTTAATGAAGGTAATTTTTCAAGAATGTGGAGAGCCTCCGCCAATTACCATTTCCCTTTGTTTTATCCTGATTTGGGATTTGCCAATATTTTATATTTCCAGCGGTTGAGAGCTAATGCTTTTTTTGATTTCACCAGGGTTTATTCAAAAAATAAAGCAGTTACTGCCGATCAGAGAAGTGCAGGCGGCGAAATATTTATAGACACAAAATGGTGGAATCAATACGAACTCACTTTTGGTTTCCGGATCAGCCGGTTGCTTGATAATGATCTTTTTTCAAAATCAAAACAAACTGTATTTGAATTTATATTGCCCGTAAGCATCTTGCCCCGATAAATTAAAGGCCGGGATATTATGCATGTACCAACGTAAGAAAGCGGGTCAGTTCAGGTTTTCGAGTGTTTCTTTAATCGCTTTTATTTTTGATTCGGCATCAGCTTTTTTATTCCGTTCTATATTTACCACTTCTGGTTTTGCATTTTGAATAAATCGTTCGTTGTTTAGTTTTTTTTCTACAGAAATCAGGAAGCCTTTATAATATTCAAGATCCTTTTGTAGCTGTTCAATTTGGGTAGTTGGGTCCAAAGGAGTACTCGTCTCTATAAAAAATTTATCTTTTTGGATGACGACATTTATTGAATTATCCACCGGGGTTTCTGTAAATTGTATGGCCTCAGCATTTACCTGCCTCGCCAGTATAGATTGAATCCTGTTATATACGGGGCGATCCTGGCTAAGAATGTGAAGTTGGATACTTTCCTTTGGTTTTAGTTGAGCCTTATTTCTGGCATCCCGTATACCGGTAATTACTTCTTTTAACACAGAACCGGTTTTTAATATATTTTGGTTTTTCATTCCTATGGCTGCGTATTGTTTTACAGTTAAATCTTCATCCTGATGCTGAAGATGATGATATATTTCTTCGGAGATAAATGGCATAAACGGGTGGAGCAAATGCATCAGTTGTTCAAAATAACTTACCGTTTGCTGATAGATATTTGAATCAATTGGTTTTTCATATTCTGGTTTCACCCATTCCAGGTACCAGCTGCAGAAATCGTCCCATACCAGGGAGTAAACCGCCTTCAAGGCCTCACTTAATCTGAATTCAGCATATAAGCGGTCAACTTCAGTTCTCACTTCATTCAGCCTGTTATCAAACCATTCAACTGCAAAGTTTTTACCAGGTTCCGGGGACACTGCCTCCGATTGATTGGCTTCCCACCTTTTTATAAGCTTCAACGCATTCCATATCTTATTATTAAAATTTCGACCCTGCTCACAACTACTGTCATCAAACAAAAGGTCATTACCGGCAGGCGACGAGATCATGATGCCAAATCGTACAGCATCGGCACCGAATTTATCAATCAACTCCAGCAAATCGGGTGAATTGCCCAGCTGTTTGCTCATTTTCCTTCCCTGCTTATCCCTTACCATGCCAGTAAAATATACATCACTGAATGGCTTTTCCTTCATATACTCCATCCCGGCCATAATCATACGTGCTACCCAGAAAAATATGATATCCTGCCCCGTCACCAAAACAGAAGTAGGATAATAATATTTTATTTCTTCATTGCCGGGATTACTAATTCCTTTAAAAACTTCCATCGGCCATAACCAGGATGAAAACCAGGTATCCAGTACATCTTCATCGCGGGTCAATTGGGGATTGGTAACCGAATATTTTTCCCTGAATTGTGCTATAGCTTTTTCTTCTGTTTCTGCCACTTCAAATCTTCCATCCCGGTCATACCAGGCCGGAATTTGCTGGCCCCACCAAAGTTGACGACTGATACACCAATCCTTTACATTTTCCAACCAATATTTGTATGTTGCCAGGAATTTTTCGCCGGGGTGGATCTTTATTCTTGCATCCGTTACTTCTTTCAAGGCAGGTTCGGCCAGGTCTTTCATTTTAACAAACCACTGGGTTGATATCCTTGGTTCAACAATTGCCTGACTTCTTTGTGAAAAGCCAATTCGGGTAGTATAATCTTCTTCCTTCACTAATAAACCGTCCGCTATTAATTGCTCAACAGCTTTTTTTCTTGCAGCGAACCGGTCGAGGCCAACAAAAACTTGTGCAGCCTCACCTAGTGTTCCATCCTCATTCAATGTATCAACAATTTCCAGGTTGTGCTTTAATCCGAGATTATAGTCATTGATATCATGTGCCGGGGTTACTTTCAATGCGCCGGTTCCAAATTCTTTGTCAACATATTCGTCAAAAATTACAGGCACTTTTCGATTAACTAAAGGAACCATAACGAATTTGCCTTTAAGATGAGCATACCTTTCATCTGAAGGGTTAACGCAAACTGCAGTATCCCCCATAATTGTTTCCGGGCGTTGTGTTGCAATAGTAATTGATGCTGGCGAAGATGTGACAGGAATTCCTTTTTCATCTACTATTAGGTACGATACATAATATAGTTTGCCGGCAATATCCCTGTATTCCACTTCTTCATCACTTAATGCTGTTCTTGCCGCCGGATCCCAATGAATCATCCGGGCGCCTCGATAGACGGAACCTTTATTATACAAATCAACGAATACGCTGATGACGGCTTTATAATAATCTTCATCCATGGTGAATGAAACTCTTTCCCAGTCTACACTACATCCCAGGCGTTCTATTTGATTGTAAATAATGCCACCATATTTTTCTTTCCATTCAAAAGCATATTCAAGAAATTCTGTCCGGGTCAGATCTTTTTTATTTATTCCTTTTTCAGTCAGCATATGCACCACCTTGGATTCAGTGGCAATAGATGCATGGTCGCTGCCAGGGACCCAGCATGCATTGAAACCGCTCATACGTGCCTTGCGAACAAGGATATCCTGAACTGTTTCATTAAGAGTATGACCCATATGAAGTACCCCTGTAACATTGGGTGGAGGTATCACAACCGTGAAGGGTGGGCGGTTATCTGGTTTACTTTGGAAATAGTTTTTATTTTTCCAGTGGCTGGTCCATTTTTTTTCAATGGCGGCAGGTTCAAAATTTTTGCTTAATTCCATCAGGCGGCAAATTTACCGGCTTTTGTTAATACGACGAAACAATGAATAAGGGAGTAAGAAAGGGATGTATCAGAAATCAAATTTTTTGGCTGTTGGCTGATACTTTCTTATATCATCGCAGATATAATCAATGCCCTGGTGAACTTGAATAATGGCTAAAGTTAATTCAGAAAACGGGGAGTTTTTGGTTACAAAACCCCGGGCACCCAAACTCATCATTTTTGCAGCATAACCCGGATGATTATTGACAGACAAGCCTATTATTTTAACTGAAGGCAATGTTTCAGTTATTTTTTTTGTGGCTTCAAATCCGCTGACATGTTTCATGTTAATATCCATTAAAATAATATCCGGTATATACTGCTCCGCCGCCTCAATTGCATCACGGCCATCTTCACATTGTGCAACAACCAGAAACCGTTCATCTTTTTCAAGTAAAGAATGCCATGCATCACGCACTGCTTTGTGATCATCAACCAATATAATCCTGATTAAATTTTGTTCCCTTTTGTTAGGCATCTCATTAATTTTATCTGTACTGACTTGCGTATAAAAAAAAGTCATAGCGGCATTACAGAAGATTGGACTAAAATTGCTTAAATGTTTCTACCTATTAATTACTTCTAGTCCCCGCGGGTAAATGATGTATGAATAGAAAGCCTAACTTTATTGCAGTAAAAATACTGAAATCTAAAGTAATACTACTAAGTTGAATTACCAATTTATTTTCTTTTTTTCTGAAAAATTTGGACGGTTACCAATTATTGTTATAGCCTGACTAATTAATCTTCCTGAGGTATTCAGACAGTTTAAGCTAGGTCCCTGAAGTAAATTCCCGTTATATTCGTTGAATATTGCAGGTTATGGCCGTAGGATTTTTAAAACATCACTGGCACTATCAGCATATAATTCGTGAATATGTGAATAGTTGTTAGAGAATATTATGGGTACTGTCATTTTGATAAAAAACTAACCTCACATATGAAAAGAGAACTGACGTCCTGGTTTAGTCCTTCTTTAAACAAGGAGATGCCTATTGCCACCTATGGGGATTATGGCTTTGCATTACTTCTTGTTCCAACCGCTGCTGCCGACTACCTGGAATATGAACGTTTTCAATTACTGGATTCAGTAGCATCATTTGTAGACAGTGGCAAGGTCAAGATTTATTCCATTGAAAGTATAAATAAGGAAAGCTGGATGAATAATGATATGGATCCATGGCATAAATCAGTAAGGCACCAGCATTGGAACGATTATGTATATAATGAAGTAGTTCCCTTTATACGGAACACCAGTAGTTGGGAAACACCAATAATTACTTGTGGCGCCTCCTTTGGTGCACTACATAGTATGAATTTGTTTTTGAAACGGCCCGATCTGATTAATGGCGTTATAGCTATGAGCGGGGTATATGATCTTACGGAATATACCAAGGGGCATTATGATGATAACGTTTATTATAACAGCCCGGCCCACTACATTTCACATCTTTCGGATCATGGCATATTGCAGCTGATCCGCCAAAGCAATCATATACATATTTTAACCGGGGGAGGAAACTATGAAGATCCTGCTGCCAGCGGGCGATTTGCCAAACAATTATATGATAAAGACATCTGGTATGAATTAGATATTTGGGGCGCTGAATGGCCACATGACTGGCAAACATGGAGAAAAATGTTGCCCCATTACCTGGGCACCAGATTTTAATTCATAACAGGTGGGACAAAGGTTCTAAGGCTCACCAGGCCGCTTCCATTGATAGACAAGCAAAGATTACCAGATTTCTGCCTGATCAATTTTACAAAGAATTTCATATTCTAACCACTGAACAAGTGCAAGCTATATAAAAAACCACCTTGATTTTCAGAAAATGCTGGCCTTACTTGCGGGTTTGCAAGATTTGAAAATAAGCCGGGGAAAGGAGGGAAAAATGCTTTTCTATAATTCACCCTAAAAGCCCGAAAATATTATACTTTTAATTTGTAATCAATTTTCCTAACAGGTGTTTAAACTGTTGCCCCCTGATCATCCTGGCTCCAAAGCTTTCCAGGTATTCAGTATAAATCTGGCAATCAATTAATTCTATACCTTCCTGTTTTAATTTTTCCACATATTTTATAAATACAAAACGAGAGGCATTTGAAACTTTACTGAACATGCTTTCTCCAAAAAATACTTTACCGAATTTAATACCGTAAACTCCACCTACAAGTTCTCCATTTAACCAGGCTTCCGCACTATGAGCCATCCCCAATTCATGCATTTTGGTGTAGGCTTTTACTATCTCATCTGTGATCCATGTTCCTTCCTGACCGGGACGGAATATTTTTTTACAATTGTAAATTACTTCTTTGAAGGACTTGTTAATTGTAAACTCCAATGAATTGTTCCTAAGCAAGGGCTTTATGCTTTTGCTTATCTTAAGTTCACCGGGAAAAAGAACGAACCGGGGATCCGGACTCCACCACATAATATGTTCCCCCTGGTACCAGGGGAAAATTCCATTCTTATAGGCAAGGGAAAGTCTTTCTGGAGTCAGATCGCCACCTAAAGCTAAAAGGCCATCAGGCTCAGCTAAATGAACTGGCGGAAAATAAAGCCTGTTATCTAATACAAAAAGTGGCATGGGGGAGTAAGCATAAGGGGATTATTAATCGGCAATGACCTCTACGGTTGCACCAATGCCTCTTTCAGTAATGGCGTCGCACATACCTTTCAATTCTTCATATTCGCCTTGTTTTACTGAATATTTCCCTTTATAATGAATAAAATAAGAACATTGCTCCGCCTGTTCAGAACTATGTCCGCAAACTTCAATCAGAGTTTCAATAACCCATTCAAATGTATTTACTTCATCATTCCAGACTATTAAACTACATAAATTTTCGTGTGCTGTCAATAAATCTGTCTCTTGCTGGTAATCAGTCAATATTTCATTTTTATGGATTGGCATGAGACTGCTCTTTTTACAAAAATATAAAATCTATGCTGGAAATTGGCCGTAATTCTGCTTGGGTTTTGTACACTTAATAGATTTGCGATTACGCCGTTAAAAATAGGTTTGTTAGAATATTCTTGCTCCAAACTGCTCAGATTAAATAAATTTTGTTTAGGTTTTGAATTAATATCTAATCCTATCAAAATGAAAGTAGATGAGGTTTAAAGTATAGTTGCATAAACCCTAACTGTATCTTGGGTAAAAAAAATTTGGCTCAAATCTATTCGCACCTATCTTTGCAATCCGATTTTAAAAATGGGAGTTTAGCTCAGTTGGTTCAGAGCATCTGCCTTACAAGCAGAGGGTCGGCGGTTCGAGCCCGTCAACTCCCACGGATACCCTGCCAATACAGGGTTTTTTTATGGCTGCATCTTATTGCGATTTTGTTTTGAATGCCGGAAAAAAAACTGTTCATCGGCTTTACCATGATACTGAATATGGGTTTCCTATTCACAATGATAACCTGCTATTCGCCCGTTTAGTTCTTGAAATCAACCAGGCAGGCCTCAGTTGGGAAACCATCTTAAAAAAGAAGACAAATTTTTTTAAGGCCTTTGATAATTTTGATATTGAAAAAGTTTCCCGTTTTACAGAAGCCCGGAAAATAAAATTGATGCAGGATGCCGGCATTATCAGAAATCGGTTAAAGATTGAGGCGGCGGTGTATAATGCAAAAGCTATCAAGGAAATTCAAAAACAGGATGGATCATTTAAGAATTGGCTGGATGTTCATGATTTAAAAACGAAAGAGGAATGGGTTAAATTATTTAAACAAACCTTCCGATTTACAGGCGGGGAAATAGTTAATGAGTTCCTGATGAGTACTGGCTATTTGCCCGGAAGCCACACTATAAACTGCCCAATTTATAAAAAAGTATTAAAGTTAAAGCCAAGGTGGGCATCAAATAGAAAGTAGAAAACCAAGGTCCACAAAATGTATATTTCTTTATCTGAGAATTAGGTGGTACAGAAAGATTGAATTAATTAGGTTGTACAGCGGGCAAGCGGTAATGTTGACCATCCAATACAAAAATCTCATCAATTTCCCAGGTCCAGAATTTATAAAGCGGAGATTTTTTCAGAAAATCTTCCACTTCTATTTTCGTTTGAGCTGTCATAGTGATCCAGACTCTTTTTGATTCCATACTTACAGCATACTGTTCTATGATTTCCTTATTGATAAGATAATTGATATAGGTCCTGTGTGGAGGCACTAATTCCATAAATTCTTCCGGCATTACAAATTGTATCGTTACCTGATATTTTTTCATAACTCCTTAAATAGACAATAGAATTGTTTAATAGTTGCATAGAAGAACTAATCCAACCTTTCAATTAAGATTTTTCCTCAGCATATTTCTGCCTTAAAAGAGTTAAGTAGACATTAAGTAATCGATAGAGTTAGCTCGGCCAACAGCGTAATTTCTAACAATTCTGAAGCATAGGAAGTAGGAATTATAGTAAGTGCCCGAACTGAAGACTGAATCGCATTAATAACCCCCTTTGCTGCATTTTTGAAATTATATTGTTGAACATGATTGCAGGCATTAGATGAAAGCTGTTCGTACAATTGAGAATCCTGTAATATTTCAACAGCTTTTTCTGCCCATATTTCTTCTTCAATGGGTAATACATATCCATTCTGACCATGAACTACGAGGTCATGAGCTACTCCTGCA
This sequence comes from Chitinophagaceae bacterium, assembly GCA_041743125.1. GTDB lineage: Bacteria > Bacteroidota > Bacteroidia > Chitinophagales > Chitinophagaceae > Terrimonas_B. Next base: position 1,902 of record JBGTNK010000215.1, on the reverse strand, counting down.
TCTTCACAAGTTATTACAGGAAGTCCCGCAGCCATTGCTTCATTAACAACTACCCCCCAGGTATCGTTTTGGGTAGGAAACAGGAACAGTTTAGATTTTGCGTAATAAAAAGGCAGTTTATCAGTTTCTACAAATCCCGGATAATGGTATTCGATTCCATATTCATCAAGTTTGCTGAACATTTCATCCTTTAATGTTCCAGACCCAAGGATCAAAACCCGGCAATATCCTAATCTTTCTTTAACCAACCTGGCTACTTCAATAAAGAAAAAAGGAAGTTTTAAAGCGATAAACCGGGCCGAAAACATCAATTCATATTCCTTATCTTTTAGCGGAGTTTGCAAAAACTGGCTATTATCCACACACAAATAACTTCTGAAAAACTTTTCACTTTCAATGTCATAACTCTTATACAATTCCTTTGAGCCTTCACTTACACCAATGAATGCCTTGGTGCGGGAAAATACAACCTTGCGTACCAGCTTGTGAACAATGGATAACCGATTTTCAGAACGTAATGTGCCATCAGTAAAAACAAGGTGCTGTTTTTTATTTGTTATGCACCAGGTGAAACCATATAACATAGTTGGATAAAACCCGTCAGTAATCACCACATCGGGATTAATATTTTTTAGTTCGTTCCAAATCTTCGTATTATGGTGTCTGGGTGTTTTATTATATTTCGAAAGAAATATTCTTTTATAATTGCCATGCTTAATTTTCCATTCCCGGTCAGCTTCCAACTCTGAACAATAGATAACGGTATAATTATCCTGAAACTGATCGGCAATAAGTTCGTGCAGATTCTCCCGGTAAGGAGCAGGAATATTCGTAATTAGAACAATATTAATCATTAATTTAAGTCTTTAGGTAGAGTGCGGATTAGAAATAAGGTAACTTGATAATAAGATATTGAATTAAAAAAAGGTTATTTATAATTTAAAGAACTCTTCATCATGAACTTTCGATCGCTTTTTTTTCTCCGGGATTCCCAAAAAATCGGGAAAAATGTTTTGGCCCACAATAAGAACCATGCTTGTGGCAGGTACAGAGGGAAATACCTTCGGATGTAAATCAGGTATTCCCGGTAGGAAAGCCCTTTGTGACTGTACAAATACTCAATGCGCTCCCGAAGACTATGTTCTGAACTTTTCCAATTCACTCCATGATCGTCTGCACAATATCCGCTATAATGGGAACAGATATATGTGGATATTTTTGCTTTCCATGCTTTCATTGTATAATCGTAATCGGCTATGCTGTGGGTATAAACATCTGATAATATTCCTATCCGATTTACAACCTCTTGTGGCACCAGCATGATATTAGCGTTGCCCAGGTGACACAGTTGGGGCGACACACCATTTGGTTTTATAATTTTCCAGCTTGAATTATAATTATTTTTTAGTAGCCTGCCGCCATAAGAAAATTCGCCGGTCTTTTCATTTTGAGTGGACCCGATTACTATTGAATTCTCTTTTTTATAGTTGGTTATATCTGAAAACAAGTTTTTCAATGCGTCTTTAAATAAAAAAGTATCGTCATTAAGAAGAAGAAAATAATGGAATTGCTTGCCTGTATCTATTGCACTCCGCCATGCCTTTCGCATACCGCCGGCCCAAAAAAGGTCCCCACTTCCTTTTATTATGTTTACCTGGGGGAATTCCGATACAACGGATTCGTAAGTTCCATCGCTTGAATTATCATCGACCAGATAAATTGTATATCCGATATTTTCAATACCCTCTTGATTTTGAATACTTTTGAGACAAGACAAGGTCTTTGTTTTTCTATTATGGGAAGTCAAAAGTATTGCAAGTTGTATCATAAGGGGTCGTTTTCTAAAAATACAAATATGCGAATTGAAAGCCACATATGCCAGCGATTCAGTTAAAAATTTTT
>JBGTNK010000214.1:0-43738 GCA_041743125.1 Chitinophagaceae bacterium | reverse complement strand
TTGACCAATTTCAAAGCCGCTTAGCATTACCGGCGTTGGCCACTGCGTAAATACTATTTGTGATGCGACCGCATCTTTCTCCACGTTAAATTCTTTTCCGGATGGAAATTTGCCAGCCATGCTTATCAGCGTTTTTACTTTTTTCAGCACCAGTTCTTTCCCCGTTAACCGGGAATAAGCATCGGGCGGTGATTTTAATAAACCGGCGAGATTGGTTAAGAAACCAACGGTAACGATGGTTACACTCTTATCCGGCTGGCTGGCCAGGATTTTCCGGTAAACCTCCACTGCTTCCGGTACTTCATCGTTGCTTTTAATGGCATGCGGGTAATTGGCCAGCAGGGTGTCGGTCCAATGCTGCCAGTCACGCAGGTCCAGTCCATTTTGTTTTGGAACAGCAATCGGGATTTCCGGCCTGTTGAAGTAAGTATTCAAAACATGGAACACGCCAGCCACTCCATCAAATTTGGTGCTGGCTACCGTGGCCAGAATATTTATATACCCGCTGTCGGCAAAGGCATGTAATAATGCGATGGCGCCCACGTCGTCATAGTCGGGTCCCATATCACTGTCGAAAATTACGGATACAGGTTTTTGAGATTGACCAAAAAAGTTAACGGAAGATAATAGGAAAGCGGAGCAAAGCAATATTTTGTAGATCATATATTGCAAATATAACCAGGAGTGATAGTACATAGATACGTAGAATATGTATTTACTCCGTTCTTCGTAGAATGCTGCCCAATTCTCCAGAGAATGTTGATCAGATAAAAGGAAGATGTAAGGTTGTCCATCCTTTACAACGATGGACTTCAAATAATTATTTTTAGCTAAAAAAAGTCTAAGACAACTCTTTAATAAAAAATTTATCATCTGTAACAGAATATATCATTAATAGATCTTTTCCAACTTCCATTTCTTTTTCAAAACTAAGCCCTAATTTTTCTAACAGTTTTATTGAATTAATATTTTCCTTTATAGTTGTGGCAAGAATCCGGCGATGATTATTTTTATTGATGGCATCATCCAAAACTGTTAAGGAAGCTTCATAGCCATATCCATTTCCGGCATATTTTGGGAGAAAGGCAAAACCAATATCGTGATGTTCCAAATAATCTCTTTTAATGAACGTTACAATTCCGATGCTGATATGCTGATTTTTTAATTTCACCACCCAATATTTAATATTATTGTTGTTCATTATTTTTTGAACATAATTACTGGCATCTTCTTCTGTTCTGATATTTCTGTCACCAATAAATTTCATCCACCCGGGTGTATTGACCAGGTCTTTGATAAATGTTGTATCAGCTAAGCTCAATTCGCATAATGCAAGCCTTTCAGTAATATAATTCGATTTCATTTTATGGCGCTTTAAGTTTTGTAATGAACACGGTGGTCTTATAAAATTACCGCTAACACTCTTATTGTAAATGTTTGCTTTAGGAAATGTTTGAATGTACCTGTCCGTAACTATATTTGAAAAACTCAAATGATAAATTCCGGCATGAGACAAACTTCATTGATTTTAATTATTTTTTCTTTTACACTTATCACTTCCACCGTTCATAGCCAACCCAATTACAAAAAACAGGACCGGTGCAGGGAAGAAGATATACCGCATTATACTGCGTATAAAATCACTGAAACGCTGACTATTGACGGAAAGCTGGATGAATATATTTGGCAAAATGCCTCCCGGTCGAACAGGTTTACCGATCTTATTTCAGGAGCGGAAACTCACCTGGATACACGGGCCGCTGTATTGTGGGACGATCAAAACCTGTATGTGGGTTATTGGATTGAGGAGCCTGATATAGCAGCTAAGCACACGCAAAGAGATGCGCCGATATACCAGGATAATGATGTAGAGTTATTCATTGCAGGACAAGATGGTTATTATGAATTTGAGATCAATTCATTCGGCACCATTTACGAAGTGTTGTTCTTCTGGCTGGATGCGTACGAGAAAAAAGATTATCATCTTTTGCCGGAATTCAGAAGCGATGCAACGGGAGCCAGGATATTTAATGGCGTAGGCTATAAACATCCCCGCGGAAGCAGGATTGGTTTTTGGAAATGGGATATGCCCGGTTTGCGGTCGGCGGTTCATGTAAAAGGAACCATCAATAATAACAAGGACAAGGATAAGGGATGGACTGTTGAAATAGCGATACCATGGACTTCACTTAAAATACTGGCTGAGGGGGACCAAAGATCGCTGCCCCCGAAGGAAGGAGACGTCTGGCGGATGGACTTTTCCCGTTTTAATGTAAAGAAAGGATCTGCTAATGACTCTGGCGGCTGGGCCTGGAGTTCGCACGGGGTATGGGATTCACATGTTCCGGAATGTTTTACTTATATCGAATTTTCGGATAAGAAAAGTAAGTAATAATCTTCCTTTCGCGACGAGTCTCCTCCGGACGGTAATCTCATGTTAGAGAAAATCAGCGGATGGACTTGTCGGAATACCGTATTTTTCTTCTATGTCTTTACATTAGTAAATAATCACACAGGTATTTACTTTTACCAACCATGCCTGGCTTCCACTAATACAATTCACCGAAGGGAATAAAGGAATTTATGAAGGAAGGGATTACCGGGAGTATATGAACTTTGGTGAAGAAGAGTAAAGAAGTGACAGGTTATTAAAACGACGAGTCCCTCTTCTGAGATTCCGGAAATTTGTTAATTCTTGAGTGAGCAGACTCGTCGGGGAAGAAATTAGAAAATAATCAACACCGGTATTTTTCTTTTATCAACCATGCCTGGCTTCCTCTAATACAATTCACCGAAGGGAATAAAGGAATTTATGAAGTAAGGGATTACCGGGAGTATATGAACTTTGATGGCGGAAAGTAAAGAAGTGATGGGTTATTAAAACGACGAGTCCCTCTTCGGAGATTCCGGAAATTTGTTAACTCATGCGTGAGGAGACTCGTCGGGAAAGATGCACAGGCCATGGGACATTGAGCATTGTGTAACGGTAGGCCAAGTTCAATACTTTTATTTTTGCGCCGGGTCCAGAGCCATGCGTAAATCCTGAGTGAGACCCGGATTCGAAACAAATTCAAATGAGCATAGAATACACAATCGAAAAAATAATACATCTTCCTAAGCTATTTAGAAGTCTTGGAAATAAATCAATCCACGAATTATTAAGAGATACTGGCTATTTTGAAATAGCCGATCAGATTAACCAGGAAGATATTAGCAAAGTGCTTAAACGGCATCCTGAATGTATAAATGAATGGAAGCTCTTTTCGAATGATAAGCGAGCATCTTCTGGTTGGTATTTGAAAGAATTAGAAAACAACAGACATATTGTGGGATACTTCGACATTAAAAAAGGGGACACGCCAGTTGTTGAATTTTCAGATAATAACGAAGCCTGTGCTTTTTTTATTAAGCATGAAATAGAAAATATTAGATTTATTTAACCCTTTGCCTGAATTATTTGATTCTTTTTCGTCCGTAGTTCTCTAATTAACCGTTTCATCATGTCTGCTTAGTGTTCGAAAAATAAAAAAATATAAATAATTCAACCAAGTTTGCACCCTAGTTTCTACTTCGTCAAAACAATATGCTTCTTAATAAAATCCGGGTCGATATCAATACCAAGTCCCGGACCGGTTGGCACTGTTACCAATCCATTTTCCGGCACCAGCGATGATGTTTTACATTCAAAAGGAAAATCGAGTTTGAAAGATTTGTATTCATGAAATCGTCCGGCATTCCTGATAGCGGAGACAAAATGCATCATATAGATATAACCGATATCTGAAACGTGGGGAGTAACTATTTTTCCCATCGCCTCTGCCATTCTAGCCACTTTCATGGATCGTATCATACCACCAAAATAAAACATATCAACCTGTATCACCTGCAAGGCATCATTACCTGTCAGCCACCTGAAGTTATGCAAGCTGGGCTCCTGCTCGCCACCTGCCACCGGAATTTTTAATGCATCGGCCACCTGTTTTGTTTCTTCGTACCAGTCAAAAGGAACCGGCTCTTCATAGAAATCGTAATTATAATCCTCCATCATCCTGCCAATCTTTATGGCTTCCTTTACATCATAAGAGCCATTGGAATCGGCTGAGATCACCATGTCGTCACCAAATGTCTTGCGTACCAGCGGAATCAGCTTTTCACTTCTTCCAACCGGGAACTCCGGGTGGCTCATCCGGCCACCTACCTTAAACTTAATGGCCCTGGCCTTTGTAACAGCAAGCTCTTCTTTTAAATGTTCAATGGTTAACTCAGCAGTAATGTCCCGTTCGCTATTGGCCTGGTACACCGCAATGGCTCCGGGTTCCACCTTTCCAACAAGATCACCCAAAGGCTTTTTAGCCATTCTGCCCAGCAAGTCAAGAATTGCAAACTCAATAGTAGCCAGCGGCACCCACAACGCCACGCTTTGCAATTTGTAATTACTCTGGTGAACAAATACCTCCTCGAGCAACTGCTCAATATTACGGGCGTCTTTGCCAATAAAAAAGTCCTGCATACGATTGACAAAAATTGGGTGTAATGATTTTAGCTGGTTATTCTGCCCGAATGAAAAACCTTCAACAGCATCTGCGGACCTTACCCTGCAAATAAAATTATCCTTATACCGCAGCAATTCCAGTTTTTCAATGATGACGGGGGATGGAAATAATTCCTTTTTAAACACGGGTTGTTTTAATACGATATCCAATTTTTCATAATTGGCAGCAGCACCTTTGGCAAGTCCCTGCGTTTTACAAGCCGTTGGCAGGGTAGCGGCCGCAGTGCCCAGGATGGCAGCGTTTAAAAATTGTCTTCTGTTGGATGGCATAAGCAGTAAATTATTTATTTGAATTAATTAGTTTATTCGAAATTCAGTGAATGGAATTGAATAGCCCGCAATTTAAAATTCGGCGGGCGATCTATTTACTTTTTTTAAAAATAACAGGTTTTGTTTAAACCCGGGTTATAAGATGGGAAGTATAAGGAGCCAGCAACAAAAAGCAAAAACCAATTTGGCAGTTAATACGTTAATTCCAAAGTACACCAGCTTCAGAATTTTTTTGTAAGCTATAGCCTGTTCATACGTCTATAACTTTTTAAAAGGTAACGAAACAACCGGAGGAGAATGCAATGACGATTTTTTTGCGAAGAATATTTTTTTTGCTGATTTTATTGAATACCGGATTTATTTATGCTCATCCTTTTTCAAAACCTGGAAATGACATTCTTCCCGATACATCATTAATAAAACTTTCGGGAGAACTTCTTTATCATGTAAAAACAGGAGAGCCTACGGAAGAAATTGAAAAGAAGCTTGCCGGGCTGGACCTTAGTAAATTAAAAAATGGCTTACCCACCGACGAAGCAAAGAAAACTTTTTGGCTGAATATATACAATGCCTGGTTCCAGGTGCTGGCTGTAAGGGAGAAAAAGGGAAGACCCGAAATATTCAGCGGAAAATTGGTATTAATAGCCGGGCGAAAGTTTAGCCTGGATGATATTGAACATGGTATCTTAAGGAAATATCGCTGGAAATATAGCAAAGGTTATTTTGCCAGATTATTCCCGGGCAAACTCATTAAACAACTGGCTGTATTAAAAATTGATTACCGCATTCATTTTGCTCTTAACTGCGGTGCCAGAAGTTGTCCTCCCATTGCTTTTTATACTTTTGAAAATATTGACAGGCAATTAGACCTCGCCACCCGATCTTTTCTTGCTGCCGATACCAAAATCGATGATACCAAAAAGGAAATACGGGTTACGAAGACCATGGATTGGTTCATTGGTGATTTCGGCGGTAAAAAGGGGATCAGGCGAATTATTAGTGAAGTTCTTAACAAGAATGTAAACGGCTACGCCATAAAGTTCAAACCCTATAATTGGGACGAAGTACTTCATAATTTCCAAAGCGGGGAGTGATGGAAGAATCAGCCAGCCTTCCTGGTTCAACGATGATAATAGAAGTTATTTAAACCATTGGAAATTTAAATACACTTATGCTTTTGTTGTCGTAGTCAATGAGTCCGTGTTTCTTAAGATATACCAATGAACCCGTAACGGATTGCCGGCTGGTGGCCGTTATTTTTGCTATATCCTCATGGGTGAGAAAGTTACCGGCCTTGTATCCCCCGTTTACCGGCTCTCCGAATTCTTTCACAAATTCCTTCAGAAAATCCAGTATCCGGTCCTTTACATCTTTCAGCATTAATGAAAACATCCGGTCTTCCATTTTCCTGATCCGCTCACCCATTACCGCCTGGATATATTTATTAACGGAATGATATGTTGCCATCAGCTGCACCACCTTTTCTACGGGAATAAAGCATACTTCGCAATCTTGAAGCGGCACCGCGATCTCCTGTCTTTTTTCATTGTCCAAAATATTGAGTTCACCAAAGATGCCTCCCGGTTTAACGAAATACTTTATCACTTCTTCATGGGTTTCGCTGATGTTTGATATTTTGACCAGGCCATTCTTCAATAAATAAACATAACGGGGTGAAGCATCCGATATATGAATAATCTTATCCTGGTTAATTTGTCTCGAAACACCAGCGTCCTGGAGGTGAAGTATTTCCATTGCGGTAATGGTTCCAGTCATTGAATTTTTTTTAAATGATGTTGCTGAGCTTCTTGTGTTTATTAGTGAAGTATTCATCTTTAACAATTTATTCCGCCAACAGGTTATCCATTACAAATCATATTGAAGATCATTATCCATACTTATTCCTCGCTTGCAATGAATGTCAAACGATATACAGGGAGACGGATAACTTTCAAATACCTTACAAAAGTTTCAATGCGTCAATCCCGGTTGTACTTCGTCGGCATGGCAGCATTCAATTTTGTTATATTTACATAAATCCCGTTTTCTTAAAATGGAAAAATTAAAATCCAAAGCTGATCCTCAAAAATGGTTGGAACAATATGGCGATTTGTTGTATCAGTATGCCTTACCCAGGGTAAATGACACTTCGATAGCGGAAGACCTGGTGCAGGATACTTTTTTATCCGCATTAAAAGGGTTGGAAAATTATAAAGGAGAAGCATCGGAAAAGAACTGGCTTTTTGCCATTCTGAAAAATAAAATTATTGATCATTACCGGAAAAGATCAACTGAGCAGGCTGTATTGGCCATTCCCGACATGCATATAATGGATGATCATTGGTTTAATGAGGAGGGAGGTTGGGTTGAATCCCGGATGCCAAATGACTGGCAGCCGGCCAGCAGCCTGGTGGAGCGAAAAGAAATACAGCAGATCATAGCGGGATGTAAAGATCATTTGAAAACCATGCAAAAAAATGTTTTTATTCTGAAGTATATGGAGGATATGAACTCCGGAGATATCTGTAAGGTATTAAATATAACCCCGTCTAACTACTGGATATTGATTCACCGGGCAAGGCTGCAAATGCGTGAGTGCGTTGAAAAAAAATGGTTAAAAACCTGAAAATATATGAAAAAGTTGATGATGAAATTCCTGATGATCAGTTGTAATGAAGCCACCTTGTTAATGGCTAAAAAAGAGGAAGGCAAATTATCTCTTATGGCAAGAATAAAATTATCATGGCATACGTCCATGTGTGTGCTCTGCAAAAAATTTGAAAAGCAAAGTCTTGAAATTGCTAAAGAGGCCCGGCACGTGATGGCGGAAGAGGAGATGCCTTTTTTTACAAGAGAAAAAATCGGGAGATTGCTTGAACAGGAACTTCCAGGAAAATAACAGGCATTGAACGACAGCCGGGACTGTTTCTAAATTATAACCTAAGCCGTTGCGGATCCATGAATACTCTTATGTCTCAAAACTTAATTTGCTTACAATGGGCCTCAGCTCTACGTTAAATGCAAAATTAATTGTTGGTGTTGCTACGGTTATCTTCCATGCTTGCTCAGCATCTTCAGCCCGGAATAAATAGTAAATATTTTGTTATGCAATTAATTCTACATTCCCTGATCACTTGTCCCTCTTGCGGATATCAAAAGAAGGAAGAAATGGAGGTTAATTCCTGCCTGTATTTTTATACATGTGAAAAATGTGCCCGGGTAATTAAACCTAAAGAGGGTGACTGTTGCGTTTATTGTTCCTATGGATCGGTAAAATGTCCGGATATACAACAAAAAGCAGGTTGCTGTTAAAGAGTAGATCGTACTTATAATAATTCCTGCATTGCTTGCCCGTTCCAGTTGCATTTAATATCTTGAAATGGTAATTTGCAGGAATCATCAAAAACTTTGTTAAACATCAATTTGCCTGTAAGGAATATTTAACCCGGTTGTCTTTATTTAAAAATATACACATGAAGATTATTGTTTCCCTGTTGTCGGTTATTTCCATTATGCTATTAATGTCATTTGCTCCATGGACGAAGCAAGATGTAAAAGATAGAAATGCTGACATTGAAATAGAAGGCGGTATCCGGTTTATTGAGCCCAGCTGGAGTAAAGCTTTGGCAGAAGCAAAAAAGCAAAATAAATTGATTTTTCTTGATGCATATACAACCTGGTGCGGCCCATGCAAATTATTAAAGAAGAATACCTTCCCGGATAGTGAAGCAGGTGAATTTTTTAATAAGAATTTTATAAATGTTGCTATCGATATGGAAAAGGGCGACGGGCCTGCACTAGCTGAAAAGTTTCAGGTCACAGCTTATCCCACCCTGATCATTGCAGATGGAGATGGTAACCTCGTTACCTTCACCCGGGGATATATAGAGCCCAGGCAACTCATCGATTTTGGAAAACATGGACTTTCTAAAAAGAAAAAGTAGAGTTGGTTTCACAACATTTTGATCCCGTTTTAGTTTGGATGGTCTGAATAAATAAGAATTATATATTTATTTAGACGATATTGTAAGTTATTGATAATAAAGAAAACTAAATGAGAAAAAATGCAAACAAAAATTTTGCGATCCTTATTGATTGGTATAGTAGCAACCATTGCCATGACCCTGTTCATGGTATTGGGCACGGCAATAGGTTTGCCTGCTTTGAGGCCGCCGGATATGCTGGCTGAAATGATGGGTGTGTCAGTTGCAGTAGGTTGGGTATTGCATTTTATGATTGGGATAATTTTTGCAGCTGCCTATATTTTCCTTTTTAATAATTGGTTGAAAAAAATTTCAGACCGGGTGCTGAGAGGTGCCGTATACGGTATTATTGTATTTATACTGGCACAAATCAGCTTACCGGTTTTGGCGGCTATTTTCGGAGATGAGGGAACAGCAGCCCCTGAGGGATCGATGCTGATGATGATGATCGCCAGTTTGGCCGGTCATATTATTTTTGGAATAGTAGTAGCACTTATAGCAAAGCCGGTCGATACGGCTAAGCGGATTGATTAGATTATTTTTCATTTTCCCTGGTTGGTTTTATACAATTGAGTTGTTCCTGCATGTAGGTTCAGCTCATTTTTATGTATAACCTCCTATAAGTATGGCAGAAAATAAAGCAGCCTTTCCTCTCCGGCAGTCTTATGTTTTTCGGTGGAAATTTGTTTATGCGGGTAGCTTCCTGTATTATATTCTTAATTTTGAATGATTCCGGTAACAAACCAGGTGAATAACGAAATACACTGCAATAAATATTGATTTAAGCATACAAGTATATTTCGATAGAGGCAGAATAAAGTTTGCTATACCCGACTAACTCAATGAATGCAATGAAAAATGGATTACCGTTCGCAATTTTTATCTTCCTGCTTTTTTCTGGTGTTTCCTGCGGCCAAACTCAAAATAATAAATCAAATAAATTGAACACGAAGCATACCTATATCAACGAACTTGTACATGAAAGCAGCCCCTATCTATTACAGCATGCACATAATCCCGTTAACTGGTATCCATGGGGTGAAAAAGCTTTAAAAAAAGCCAGGGATGAAAACAAAATGATCATCATCAGTATAGGATATGCAGCTTGCCACTGGTGCCACGTGATGGAGCATGAAAGCTTTGAGGATACTGCAGTAGCCCGTATCATGAATGAACATTTTATTTCTATTAAAGTAGACAGGGAAGAACGTCCTGATGTAGACCAGGTATATATGACGGCGGCGCAATTAATAACCGGGAGCGGCGGCTGGCCTTTGAATGCATTAGCCTTACCAGACGGCAGGCCATTTTATGCAGGCACCTATTTCCCTAAAACTGCCTGGATAAAAATGCTTAATTATTTTATCGATATGAATAATCAGGATCCTGCTGAACTGGTAAAACAGGCTACCCAGGTTACAATGGGAATTCATTCGGCTGAGAACTTAACATTCAAAGCAGAGGATAAAACCTTTACCGGTGAAGATCTTGAGCTGCAATTCAATAAAATGAAAACGGCCATTGATTTTAAGAAAGGTGGGCCCAACAGGGCGCCCAAATTTCCTATGCCTGCCAATTGGGAGTTTTTAATGCAATACTATTTTGTTTCAAAAAACCTGGAGGCATTAAAAGCTGTAACTGTCACCTTGGATAATATGGCTTACGGCGGCATTTATGATCACCTGGGTGGAGGATTTGCCAGGTATGCTACAGATGCCAATTGGCTGGTACCGCATTTTGAGAAAATGCTTTACGACAATTCGCAACTGGTCGGGTTGTATTCGCATGCATTTCAGCTTACCAAAAATCCCTTGTATAAAAAAGTGGTATATGAAACATTGGGCTTCGTAAACCGTGAGTTAACGTCTCCGGAAGGTGGGTTTTATTCCTCGCTGGATGCCGACAGTGAAGGGGAGGAAGGGAAATATTATGTTTGGACAAAAGAAGAGATTAATGATATGCTGGGGGCAGAGGCTCCGGTATTTACTGCATTCTACAATATTGATAAAGATGGAAACTGGGAGCATGGAAAAAATATTCCATACAGAAATGGCTCCGATGAAGCTGTAGCCGAAAAATTTAATATTTCGGTTGCTGAGCTAAATAATAAATTAAATAGTGCAAAAGAAAAACTATTGCAATTCCGGAGTAAAAGAATAAAGCCCGGACTGGATGATAAAATTCTGACTTCCTGGAATGGATTAATGTTAAGAGGATATACCCAGGCTTACCGCGCCTTTGGTGATAAAGCATTTTTAACCGCAGCTCTTACCAACGCAAATTTCATTCTTCAAAAAATGGTAGGAGCCGGCGGGGAAATAGCCCGTAATTATAAAAATGGAAAAACATCTATACATGGATTGCTTGACGACTATGCATTTACCGCGTCTGCATTTATAGAATTGTATCAGGCTACTTTTGACGAAAAATGGCTGATAGAAGCAAAGAAGATCTGTGACTACACGTTGGCGCATTTTTATGATGAAAAGTCAGGCATGTTTTTTTATACGCACAACCAATATGCTGATCTTATCTCCCGCAAAATGGAGATCACAGATAACGTGATACCGGCTTCCAATTCTGAAATGGCAAAGAACCTCTTTATCGTGGGCCAGTATTTTTATAATGAGGAATACATCAGCAAGGCCAGGCAAATGCTGGTTAATGTAAAGGACGATCTTCAAAACAATATTTCATTTTATTCTAATTGGGGCTCCCTTGAAATATTCTTTGTGTCTCCTCCATATGAAGTAGCTATCCTGGGCACTGAATCTGCTGCGATGCGACAAAAAATGGACGAAAATTATTTGCCTCATATTTTATTTTCAGGTGGCGTGCAGGAAGGCAGCCTTCCGCTGCTTGAAAATAAACTGGTGGCCGGGCAAACGACTATTTATGTATGCCAGGACAAAACATGCAAAAAACCAGTGAATGAAGTGGAGAAAGCATTGCAGCAAATAGTGATAAAAAATTAGAAACTGCTGGTGAGGGATACATTTAAACCGGTGGCTGCAGGTAAAAGCCTGCATACACCGCCGGCACACATCAGCCCTTCTCTTTGCCGCCCATAGCTAAGTAATAGTTTATGGGGTCCGGATGAATAACTGCCGCCGCCATTGTAATAATGAACTTTTACATCAGCCGAACCATAATTATACATATCACTTCCCACCATACTAAAATGGGGGGCAAAGGTCCATTCCATTATTAACCCCATCCAGTTGCCCTTGTCCTGCCGGGTGAATAAATGTTGCAGACCCGTTCGCATGGCTTTTGTTGGGGAATATTTAAATAGAATATCTGCCACGGCAATGGTTGACCTTATATCAGGATAATTTCCGCCTTCTACAATGGATTTGTTATAATAAACATGCTGCAGTAAATAAGAAGTCGTCCATCGCGAAGACAATTTCTTTTTAATTAAAACATTGACGTCACTGTAGTATAATTTTTCCCCGGCTTCAAAGAAGGAGCTTTTGAGGCTGGTGGGTGTTTGTGAAATAATCTTCAGGGAATGGTAACGGGAATAATTGAAAGAGACCATCATTCCATTTTTACCTCCCCACTTTGTATTCTTAGGAATATGAAAATAGAGATCTGCTTGCCCTCCTGTTTCTCCAAAGGCCTGGGCATTGTAAACATAAATATTAGAGAGATAATATTCATGTTGTTTAGTAAGTGCCGGAATGTAATTGACAAGCGAAAGGGTTTGATCTGCATTCCGGTCAGTTCTGAAATCCATATTTTGCAGTCTTCGTAAGCCCAGGTTAAATCCCATATTCTTTTTTAGAAAACCATAGTTGAATAAAAGGGCGGAACCTGGATTTGTATATTGCAGATTGGCCAGGTGGGGATCCTTGCTTTTACGTGTAAATTCGGCCGAAACATTATGACGAATACTAACAAACTCCCACCGGCCGCTAAAGGCATTTACAGTAGGTTTAAAATTAATATCAGGGCCGGTGTATTGCTGGTAGCGGCTTACTAAACTTGCTCCTATTGAAAACCTTTTCTCATTATTGTCCGGGGAAGGATTTATGAGTTGCCAGTTAATATCCGCAGCCCGGATTATTCCATCACTTTTTTCGAAGTTTTTTCGTTGCTTGCCATATATAAATTTCAGATCAAGATTTTGCAAGGGTCTTACATTTATGCGAACCCCTTCCATTGAGTTGTTGATTCCTAAAGGCCTGTTTTCCCAACTACGAAAAACCAGGCCGCTACCCAATTGATCATAAAAATTGCCCACGGTTAAACCCAATTTTGCGCCCTCGTATGAAATATATTTTTGAACCAGCCTGGCATCATTTAATGTAAAAGGATAACCCTGTAGTGAAGGGAGATAGGCTTCATATTGAAAACCAGCGGAAAATTTTTGAAAACGATAATCCGCTTTCAGATAATTATTAGACCCTATCCTGTCCTGGGGAAAAACGGCATTGGTTTTATTATCTTTTACATACAATTGGTTATTGCTTTCAAATGATCCATTAATATGTCCATACCGGCCCGGGTCCACCTGAGCCCAACCGCTACCTGACAACCCCAACAAAATGATAAGGCAAAGGTTTTTCATGGGCTATCATTTATTGTTACCCCATTTATTTTTTCAAACAAAATATCTTCATCACCCGGCAGGTAACCTGTTTTTTGAAAAACCAGTCTCCCCTTATGTATTATTAATACATGTGGAATGATGCTGACATTGAATGCTCTTCTTACTTCATTGTTTTCATCCAGGAATATTTTAAAATTCCATCCTCTTGACCTGGCCATAGGCTTTACCTTTTGCACGGTCCGTGCCTCATCAGTTGAAATGGCAATCAACTCAATCCGGGACGGGTCATTCTCTTCAAATTTTTCCTGCAAAGCATCCAGTTCGTCAATGCAGGGAACACACCATGTGGCCCAAAAACTGACCACTACTGTTTTTCCGGTATCTATTATAGACGAAAAGGAAATAACAGACCCATTTATATTTTTAATTGGCACCGTTGGTAAGGCAGATTGGGACCATGCATTTTCAAAAAGAAGAACAGTTATGAAAATTGAAAGGAACCTGGATATAATTATCATAAGGAGAGGGATGGTTGTTTTTAAAACTGAATTTTACGATATTTTCTTTAAAGTAATTGTCGCCGGCACGACCCTAAAGTTAATTGCTCAAATGCTTACTGGTCCTTTAATTAATAATATCTTTATGGGATGAAAATTCGTCCTCTTTTGCTATTAATGATCACGGCCTGTTTTTTTCTTTCCTGTTCAAAAAATCAGGACAAAGTTATTTCCTCTGAATTAAGGCTTGAAATTAATGTTACTTCCATTTATGCAGATTTATTGGATGAATTAGTAGTTACGGTTTTTGACAATGAAAACAACAATGTCACTGACAGAAGCAGGATTTTTATTGACAATAACCCCATAAACGGTAATCGCTTTAAAACGGCTGAGATAAAAACCTTCTCAGTTAAAGCATCTGTAAACGAAAAGGAAACATCGTCTAAAATGTTTAAGGCCATCCGGCAGACAGTAAATAATTTCAGCAAGAAAATAATCATGGAAGAATTTGCCGGCACCTGGTGTAGTTTCTGCACCCGCTTCACTTACCTTATTGATACCCTGGTTCGTTCAGACAATAAGATCATCCCCATCCAGGTTCATTCCGGAGATATATTGGAATACAAGTTTGTTCAGCCTATGCGGAATAAATTTGGAGTTGGAAGCTTTCCTTTTGGATATTTAAATCGGGGGCAAATATGGGATGAGTCGGCTTCTATGATGCAGGAATTGTTAAACAAGAATTCAAAATTAGGACTGGCGATCAGCAGTACGATCAATAATAAAACTATAAATGCCACAGTGAAAGCAAAATTTGATGTTACCACCTCCGAGAATCTTAGTATTGTCGTTTTGCTTGTAGAAGATAGCCTCGTTTATCCGCAGGCCAATTTCTATAATTATACTCCTGGCAGTCCTTTTTTTGGCCAGGGTGACCCCATTCCGGATTACATACATAATAATACATTGCGGGCAGCTGCCACTGATATATTCGGAGACAAGGTGCCGGCAGCAGTCCAGAATAAAAATGAAACCTGGGAAATAAATTATAGTTTCAATGCCGCTGCTTTCAATCCCAGTCAATGTAAGGTCATTGCCTATATACAATATGCAGAAAACAATGTAAGCCGATGGGGCGTATTGAATGCCCAGGTGGTAAGGGCAGGAAAAAATATTGGATTTGATTAGAACAAGTTGTTTTTATTTTACGGCTTTCTCCGAATATATAATAGTGCACTTTTATCTCTCCCGGATCTGTTTTACCCACCCCGTAATTTATAACGCCGGGCTTTTAATCTCCTTTTAATTTCCTTTTAAGGTATTACTTAGGTGGGAGTGATACCTTAAAGAAAATCTGAACTAAATGAGCAAGGTCGTCTGACCTCAACTTTTATTTATTCAATAAAATAAAAAAATACATATGGACAACATGACACTTTATTTAATCGCCGGTTTGCTTTTTATCTTCTTTATTGGTATCCGGATAGTAAGGCCTACAGAAAGAGGCCTGATCGAAAGGCTTGGAAAATACAGCAAGTTTGCTCAACCCGGATTTCATTGGATCATACCAGTCATTGATAAAATGTACCTGATAAATATTACAGAACAAATGGTAGATGCTGAGCCTCAGGAGATCATTACAAATGACAACCTGAATGCCAGCGTGGACGCCGTGGTTTATTTTAAAGTTTTGCAGGAGGAAGAGAGCGTAAAGAATTCCCTGTACTTCGTAAATAATTATAAATCGCAGATTGTTAACCTGGCCCGAACTACCTTAAGGAATATCATTGGAACACTTACGCTGAAATCAGCTAATAGTGAAAGAAACAAGATCAACTCCGAATTTCATAAGACACTGGCTGAGGAAACCAGGCATTGGGGAATAACGATTGTAAGAACCGAGCTTAAACAAATTGATCCGCCCGCTGATGTGCAGGAAACAATGAATAAAGTGGTAAAAGCAGAGAACGAAAAAATTGCCGCTGTTGACTACGCTACTGCTGCTGAAACGGTGGCTGATGGAGTGAAGCGATCTAAGATCAAGGAAGCGGAAGGAGTAAAGCAATCTAAAATATTAAGTGCGGAAGGAGAAGCCGGGGCGATCAAACTGGTAAACGAAGCAGCAGACAAATTTTTTACCGGTAATGCACAACTATTAAAAAAACTGGAAACCCTGGAGGCATCACTGAAATCAAATTCAAAGATCGTAATTCCTTCAGGCACCGAATTGGTTAACGTGATCGGGGATATGGCCGGGGTATTGCCTCTGAAATAAAACGGGTATAAAATAACATGGAGGTATTCCCGGATTCAGTATAGATTCACTGAGGAATAATCCGGAAGAATGAATTGACTTTTATATTAGGGGTACATTTATTCTGCTGTTTTGGTTGGTTCATTATCGGGTGCCATATAAGCAACAGCCCGGCTATGATATAGTGTGGCGAAGAATTTAATTGGATGAAATCAAAAAGTAATTAAAATAATATGCAAAATCAGGAAAATATAAATGATCCGGCTAAGGAAGCGGGCGATCGGGACCTGGCCAATAAGAATAAAAAGAAATCTTCCTTTTTTCAAACGATAAAAAAGTATCCGGTTGTTTTTACCGTTCTCATTGCCATAATTGTCATTGTCGGTGTCTATTTCTGGAAAGAGCAGGAAGGAATAACAGAATTGGAAAGAGTGGAAAAAATGGCCACAACCCAACTAATGCAAAACAACCAGGATATGCTGAAGATCATGGCCAAGCCATTAATTTGGAGCATAAGAGCTGAAATGCTGCGGGGTAATATGGAACAGGTAAATATTTTTACAACCGACCTTGTCAGGGAAAAAAACTTCCAGTTCATATATGTGGTAGAACCGGGCGGAGATTTTATAGTATCCACCGATAAAAAACTGGAAGGTCAGTCGGCAATAGGAATGTTTGATGCCAGGTTGGTGCAAACAGATTCTGTATTGATTGATGTAGGGGACAACAATGTGCTTACCCTGGCAGCACCGGTAATGGGTTATGATAAAAAACTGGCGATTCTTATCATGAAATATTCGCCACCAAAATTTGTCCGGGACAATGGAGACATGCCAAAAGATTCTGTTGTCAGAAATTAATGCACATTTAAAAATAAAATCATGGGGGATTTTCTGGAAAAATGGCTCTTCGATGATACTATTGGGAAATTAGTGGCTTTAGTGTTAGGAATTATTATTGTATGGCTTGCTGTAAAATTTCTTCAAAAAAGAGCCTTCCGCCTTATCAAAGACAATAACCAAAAGTATAAAGCAAAAAAGCTTATCGTCCTGTTGGGATATGTGCTGACTATCGTGATTGCCATGATCATATACAGCAATAAGTTGGGAGGATTTACAGTGGCCCTTGGCGTAGCCGGAGCTGGTATTGCCTTTGCCTTGCAGGAAGTGATTGCCAGCGTAGCAGGTTGGATGGCGATCATGTTTGGCGGTTTTTTTAAAGCAGGCGACCGGGTTCAATTGGGCGGTATTAAGGGAGATGTAATTGATATTGGAGTGCTGAGAACAACGTTGATGGAAACAGGGCAGTGGGTGGATGGTGATTTATATAATGGGCGCATCGTTTTAATAGCAAATAGTTTTGTTTTTAAAGAGCCCGTATTTAATTATTCCGGAGATTTTCCTTTTTTATGGGATGAGATAAAAATTCCGGTTCAATATGGAAGTAATTATGAAAAAGCAAAGTCGCTGTTTAAGTCCATTGCTAAAGAAGTGGCCGGCGACCTGACAGAAAATTCACAGAAAAGATGGAATGATCTGGTAAATAAATATATGATTGAAAATGCACAAACTGAATCTATGGTAACGGTAGTGGCCAACGATAATTGGGTAGAATATACCATCCGGTATGTGGTAGGATATAAAAACAGGCGATTGACCAAGGATGCGCTGTTTACAAAAATACTTACTGCCGTCAGTGAGACAAACGGGGAAATACGGTTTGCTTCGGCTACCTTCCATCTGGTAGAAGCGCCTGAGATAAAAATAAAAATGAGTAATTGATGGCACCGGATTTTCTGAAATAACGCAGAGAATGCGGGGCGTACACAATAAACGGGATTGCTGAAAACCGTAAAGAGTAAGCACTAAGATCTAAAAATAAAAAAAATGAAAAAATTAATCTTATTACCGGCGGCAGTTGTCTTGCTGGTTATTTTAAATTCCTGCGCAAAGAAAATAACTTTTCCGGGATCTACTGTGGTACCGGCAGCAGAAGCTGTTGCCAAGATCAAGCAGGATAAAAATAAAAACTATGCTATCGAAATAGACGTGAAGCATCTGGCCAAGCCTGATAAACTTTCTCCAGAACGGAAATTTTATATCGTCTGGATGGCTACGGAAAGTAATGGCAATAAGAACCTGGGGCAGATCAAAAGCTCCGGAAGTTTGTTATCAAGTACACTTAAAGGTTCACTGAAAGCGGTTACGTCCTTTAAACCAACAGAGTTATTTATTACGGCAGAAGATGATGCAGATATTCAGTGGCCGGGTTCATTTGTTGTTTTAAGATCGGAATCCATCCGGGTAAAATAAAAGTTTATCATATTTAATGCAGGTGGTTATCCCGGTATTCCAGGGAGCACCAGGCTTTGCTATTTTTAAACTGGGAGGCATCAACCAATCAAAGCAAAATACAATGAGAAAGATAAAAATATTACTGTTGGTTGGGGCACTGATTAGTTTTAGTATTAATGCACAAACCTTCCGCATTGATACCAGTGAAATTAGTTTTCAAAATAAATTGAGAGCCTGCCTGTATGTTAAGTATGATGCGGAAGCCAGGGCTGTTAAAAAAGCCTGGAATAATTTTCTTAAAAAGAACTATGATATAAAAATGAAAGGTTAGGTCTTTTTACCGATAAAGATCTGATTAGTGCGAGGGATGTGCGTGTGGCTGCTATTACAGATAAAAGAATGGATTTATATACCCGGATTACCGATGTGGCGGATGGATCAGAAATGAAATATTTTATGTCTTTCGGTTATGATTTTTTTATCGGTCCTCAAAATTATGAAGCCGAGTTTGGCCATATGAAAAATCTGCTGAACAACTTTAGCATTCAATTTCTCAATGACTATTATTCCCGCCAGGCTTCACACCTGGCATCGCAGATCAGGGGAGTAGAAAAGGATATAAAAAATAAGAACAGGCAAATCAGGAAAAACAATAAAAAAGCATGGAATCCTCAGAAGCTGCATCCGCCGCTTTGGACGTAAATAATAATGCATTGAATACGGATATCGACCTGGCAAACCTGAAAATTGAAGAATTGAAAAATGACCTGGATAGAGTCAGGATAAAGCAACAAGGCATTATACCGGGTAATTTGACCATTCGTAATTAAATATGTAATCAAAAAAAAGTATTATGAAATACATACGCATGATCCTTTTGACCATCATCGTGCTGTCTATTTTGATATTTGCCTTTTAAAACTTTGGCAGTGTAACTATTTCATTTTTAAAATGGGGGGTTACTCTTCCGCTTGCTTTTACCACGATAGCTATTTATATCCTGGGAATGTTTACAGCAGGCTTGTTATGGTCGGGTATGAAAAGGTTGAGCAGGGATAAGAGAGGATAATATGCAAGACATATTTACCTGAAGGGCTGCAGGCCCTTTTTCCCGGGTAAAGTTTACGGAAATTGTTTTCAATATAATCGGGAACTGGTTTTAGCAGATTTTATTGTAAAGCAATAGCGCATTATTGCATACCGGTGGCTATGAAGTAAAGTTTGTAGTCAGGGTTTTTGATATGGATGGAAGACTTTTAAGTGACCAGCAATACCAGGGACAGCCTTATAGCATTATTTCATTTTATATTAAAGTGGTTCCCGGCGGAATATGTATCATGCAGATTTTAAATAATGAAAAAAGTATCCTTGGCCAAAAGTTTGTAAAGTAAACGGACCAGGCTCAGTCCTGCTATGATAAAAAAAGTAAAATCAAATTTTCTTTCAAAAAATTAAAATATGAATTCAAAAACCCACATACAAAACCTGTTATTACCAACAGATTTCTCAGAATTATCGTATAACGCTTTAAGCACAGCTATTGATATGTGCAAACGGCACCAGGCTACCTTGCATTTATTGCATGTAGTAGAAAACCGGTTCTTAATTGCCCCAAGGGAAGCCTATAATGCTGCGGTATACCTGATCCCGGAATTAGAAAAAACAGCTGCCGGCAGGCTGAAGGATCTGGAAGAAAGAATAAAATCGAAACACCTGATAAAAGTTCAAACGCATATGGAATTTAATAATCCTTCCGATGCCATCAGGGAAATGGCTATTAAAATTGGATGCGATCTGATCATAATGGGTACTCATGGTGCTTCGGGGTTCAGGGAATTTTTTATTGGCAGCAATGCTTATTCCGTCATAAAAAACACAAATATCCCGGTACTCACTATTCCCGGTAAGAAGAAAATAAAGGAGTTTAAAAAGATATTGTTTCCCATCAGGGCCAGTGGAGGTATACTCGGTAAATATGAGTTCATAGAGCCAATTATTGAAAAGAATAATTCAGAATTAATAATATTGGGCCTGTCCCTGAGCAGCGAAATTTACAATCCCGGGAAGAAAAAAGCTGAGATCATGGAACTGGGCCGGAGACTGGGCATTCATGATACATCATTTAAATCACAATTCTTTGTTTGCAGCAATTATGCAAAAAAAGTATTGGAAATAGCCAGGAAGGAAAAGGCTGATCTTATTGTTATCAATGCTTCGTTGGATTATAAATGGCGTCAATTTTTTATCGGACCATACGCCCAGCAAGTTGTTAACCATTCAAAATTGCCCGTGTTAAGCATACGTACACCCCAGGCCGGTCCGGCATTAACGGAAGCTGTAAAGGAGGAAACCATTGACATACCACCAATGCAGTGGGCATTCTAACAGGCTTCGTAAATCATACCTGTTATACATTCCCTTTGCAGGTGATAAGGCAGTGTACTGATGGGGATACATAAATTCCTTCCGCTTATTTTCATTGGAATCAACAGCCGGGAAATCCAACTTTTATTTCCCGTAGAGTTGGAAAGAGTATCCCGCATTAATAATCGGTTATTTCCCATTTTCTATTTTGTAACTTTCCGGCTGTGCAGAGCTTAATTATAACGGATCATTGAAGAAAAATAAAATAAAATTATTTATATATGGAGACAGACATGATTGAAGTGAGAGCTTTAACGATCGAAGATTACCTGACATTGAAGGAGGCCATGATGAAAGCCTATGCCAGCCTGGGCGGGCAATACTGGAAAGAAGAAGCAATCAGCAAGTTGACTCAAAAATTTCCGAATGGACAGATCGTCCTTACTCATAATAATAAGGTGGTGGGATGTGCATTATCTATTATCGTTAACTATGAACGGTTTGGTGATAATCATACTTACCGGGATATAACCGGCAATTTCAGTTTTGAAACGCATGACCCCAAAGGAGATACATTATATGGCATTGAAATTTTTGTTCATCCGGAATACAGGGGTATGCGGCTGGCCCGGCGCTTGTATGATGCAAGAAAAAATTTATGTGAAAGACTCAATTTAAAAATGATCATTGCCGGTGGCCGTATTCCCAAATATGGGATGTATGCAGACACTCTATCTCCCAGGGCCTATATTGATAAGGTGAAAAACCGGGAAATATATGACCCTACTCTCACCTTTCAGCTGTCAAATGATTTCCAGGTAAAAAAAGTATTGCGCAACTATTTGCCCGAAGATGAGGAAAGTAAAGGCTTCGCTACCTTACTTATATGGCATAATGTTTACCATGATGCCGAAAAAAGTATCATTCTTCGTAAAAAAGATATAGTACGAATCGGGTTAGTGCAATGGCAAATGCGTCCTTACGATACAACAGAGGATTTGCTGAAGAATGTAGATTATTTTGTTGACGCGGTTAGCGATTACGAATCTGATTTCATTTTATTCCCGGAGTTGTTTAATGCTCCATTGATGGGGAAATTTAATGAAATGGACAGCCGGCATGCCATCCAGGAGCTGGCGAAATTTACAAATCCTATCATTGATGCCATGAGTAAAATGGCAATTTCATACAATGTAAATATCATTGCGGGCAGTATGCCTGAAGTGAGAGACGGGAAAGTATATAATGTTTCCTACGTATTGCAAAGAAGCGGTAAAATAGACAGCCAGTGCAAAATTCATATTACCCCCTCTGAAGAAGATGAATGGCATTTCCAGGGTGGCAACGCCATTCATGTCATTGACACCGATGCCGGTAAAATTGGGGTACAAATTTGTTATGATGTTGAATTTCCGGAGATGACCAGGAAACTGGCAGAGGAGGGAATGCAGATCTTGTTTGTACCATTTTTGACGGATACGCAAAATGCTTATAACCGGGTTCGTTTTTGTGCGCAAGCCCGGGCCATAGAAAATGAATGTTTTGTTGCTATTGCAGGTAATGTAGGGAATCTTCCTAAAGTAACTAATATGGATTTGCAGTTTGCCCAATCTGCTGTATTAACTCCATCCGATTTTGCTTTCCCTGTCACGGGTATTAAGGCGGAAGCAACTCCTAATACGGAAATGATCGTTGTCAGTGATGTGGATTTGTCTTTATTAACCGAACTGCATAATTACGGAAGTGTGCAAACGCTGAAAGACAGGCGACTGGATTTGTACAAGATTAATTTTACAGAACAAGAAAATGAAGTGCATGCTCTCCAGGAAAAACCTTTACTTGTAAAAGAGTAGATTTGAAAAAATTATCATTATAAATGAACTGGGCCCGGCGTGTATTTGACATTAAAAAAACCACCGATTACGAGGGCACTGCCAAGCGGATTTCCGATGGCATTCATATAAAAGGCTTCAATGCCTGGTTAATGATATGCTCAGCCTTGCTGGCTTCCATCGGCTTAGATACAAATTCTGCTGCCATTATTATCGGCGCTATGCTTATTTCACCCATTATGTCAACCATCCTGGGTGTAGGGTATTCCATCGGCGTGCACGACATGGAATTGTTTATCCGGGCCATTCGGAATCTTGCTTACGTTACTTTTTTCAGTTTGCTGACTTCAGTCATTTATTTTTTTTTAACTCCCCTGGGAGATCCTACTTCGGAGATATTAGCGAGAACGCAACCTACTTTACTTGATATAGGAGTAGCTTTTTTTGGTGGTGTAGCCGGCATTGTATCCGGCTCACGAAGTGAAGCAACTAATGCCTTACCCGGCGTGGCCATTGCCACGGCCTTAATGCCGCCATTATGTGCTGCCGGATACGGATTGGCTACCGGCAACTGGGATATATTTGGCGGAGCTATTTATTTATATTTTCTCAATACCGTTTTCATAGCCGTATCTACTTATTTAATTGTAAAATTTCTTCGTTTTCCCTTTAAAACCTACGTAGACAAAGTGAAGCAAAAGCGGGTGAGCCGGGCCACCTTCGTAGTCACTATTCTCATTAGTATCCCCAGCTTCTTATTTTTATACTCCGTTTATCAAAATAACAGAACCAACCGCATCATCCAGTACGAAATAATAGATGATTTTAGAAAAAAGGGCAATGAGATTTTAAAATGGGAAACACAAAACATGGATTCGGTTAATCTGATAAAAACTTTTTTTTCTGGTTACCAGGTACCCGATTCCCAAATAGTATTTTATGAAAAAAAATTAAAGAAGCTGGGGCTGGCAAAATACCGGATCATGTTTTTGAGAATGAACATATCTAAAAGTGAATTGGACAAGTTAAGCCTGGAAATGACGCAAACAGTGATGAGGAATATAGAAATCCAGAATAATCAATTATTGGATTCCCTGACACGACTCAATAAAATAATAGATGAGGGTGTTGTCTTTGACGAGATCAAAGCATTTTATCCGGATATTATTGCCCTGGGGATTAGTCCTGTTGAAATGAAAAGTGAACAAAAAAAAGATACAATATGGACGGCCTATTTGCAATGGGATGCGGAGGCAAAAAACACTGACCGCCAGGAATCAGTAGAAAAGATCCGGCAGTTTCTTAAAAAAAGATTAAAGACGGATACGGTTTGGTTGCAACAAACAGAACCTATTAAACCAAATAAAAAATGAAAGACTTTTGGCAATTCGTGATCTTTAAATTGGGAAGTTTTTCTTTAACACCGGGAAAAATTGCTGGTTTAATCATTGTCCTGTTACTTACCTGGGTTCTCCTGGTTGCAATCAAAAAATTATTATTCTCCAATAAGCAACTCGGCTTTAATGAAACAGGAAGAAGAACTTCTCTTTTCCAGCTTTTAAGATATTTCGGTTGGGTTGTTTCCATTTCGGTTTGCATTTCTTTACTGGGTTTTGATATTACCCTATTAGTGGCAGGTTCAGCCGCCCTGTTGGTGGGATTGGGTTTTGGATTACAAAATATATTCAGTGACCTTATTTCAGGATTGTTTATGTTGTTTGAGAGAAAAGTGAAAGTGGGTGATGTAATGGAAGTGGATAATATAGTTGGTAAAGTGCAGGATATTAACCTTCGCACTTCCGTATTACTGACCCGCGACGGGTTTAATATTATAGTACCTAATCATAAATTTATTACAGAGAATGTGGTGAACTGGAGCCACCAGTCCTTTGATAGAAGGTTTCAGATAGAAGTGGGTGTGAGCTACAATAGTGATGTGGACCTGGTAACCCGGGTTCTTTTGCATTGCACACAGGAACAGGAAGAATTGATCAGGGATGAAGCACATCAACCTTTTGTTCGCTTTCATGATTTTGGAGACAGTGCGTTGGTCTTTTACCTGATGTTCTGGACCAATGATATATTCCGGGTGGAACATGTAAAAAGTGAGCTGCGTTATAAAATATTCAAAGCTTTTCACGAGAATAACATTACTATACCTTTCCCTCAACGGGATGTCCACATTATCAAATCCTGATAATTGTTCCCAGCAACACGGTTGACCAATAATATTACTCATTTATTTATTGTGAATATCCATTTCCGCCAGGTTAAATGTATTCAATTAACCAAAGGAAAGATTTTACCTTAGAATCGGAAATCTAAATACATCCCGATCATAGCTAACCAATGCCCAACTTACAATCCTTGTCTCTGGGCCCTCAGAACTAACAAGTATTGATAAATTCGTTTGTGTTACACATGTCCAATTAAAATAAACGCTACTTTATCTTTATAGCTTTAAAAATTTTGTATTGTCTGTCTAGAACTGATGAATTAAATCCGTGTGCTGTTTTTGATAGCAAATAGTATTTCTTGGATGGTGCTTTAATCAAGTCATAATATTTTTTAGTGGCTACCGCCGGTGTTAACAGGTCTTCTGCTCCCTGGATAATATATACCGGAATTTTAAATTTGATATGATCTTTCATTAAATTAATAGTTGATTTCATTGACGGTACCGCTAATCTTTTATCACCTTCATAGTTAACAAATGAATAATCATCTCCATCGCTTCTACTTTGATTATCTTTCTCGTTGTCATAGGTTGGGGATAAAACAAACCAGGAATCAGGCGCTGGTATAGCGCTTAGCGACTCGTATTTTTTAACTATCCTCAATAACTTTCCCATATTTCTTGCTTCTGTATAAGGCGGCAGGCCAATTATTTTCAACGTTTCCAAAGATGCAGTATCGCTAATTGATTTAGCCATACGAAGTACTTTATTGTAAAGGGTCAATTCATCATTGGGATCCGTTATTTGAGAATGTCCTACGTAGGCATAAAAAAGTTTGGGGCGTTTTGTTGCTATTTTAACTCCGAGAACCGATCCCCAGGAAGTTCCAAACAGAATTAGTTTTTTCTTGTCCAGGTGTTTTAACAGGTATTCCGACAATACAATACCATCGGCTACCATTTGGTCAATAGTTAGCGGATTGGATTGTAAAAATTCCGGACTTAGGTTCTTTGGCAAATCATTGCCAAATGTTTTACCAGTCCCTCTCTGATCCCATTGCACGATAATAAAATCCCTTTCCCATTCTTTGTAAAGGTTGTCTGAATATGGGCTTATTGGGCTTCCAGGCCCTCCGTGAAGAAATAAAATAGCGGGTTTTGTATTCTCGCCATGGATGGTGACCCATTGCTCAATGCCATTGATCAATATATAATTTTCTTCATGGATCAATTTCTTCTCTTCTCCTGCTTTTCCAAATGCTTCTTTTGATATACTAAATAAAAGAGCCATGATAAATAGTTTCATTATAGAAAAAGTAAGTTGACAGAGGTAGCTTTTATTCATGTTTATTAGATTGATATTAATAAGCCGTATCACATTTAAGGGGAAAGGGTTAAAAGATTTCTTTCATAGCATTTTTTACCATTGTCTCGGATTCCCTTATCTCTTTAGCATTAGGAGGTAAACCAAGCAGCAGATGTATCTGGCCGGGAAAGCATTTGTCCCATACTTTAATACCTGCTTTTCGTAGTTTGTCTGCATAGAGTATACCGTCATCTCTTAATGGGTCAAACTCTGCATTAATAAGGACTGCCGGCGGCAATCCGGAGAAGTCCTTTGTAAGTATAGGCGATACTTCAGGGTTATTATATTGACCAGGGGCATAATTTTCAACGGCAAAATAACAGCCTGCTTTAGTTTGAAAGTATCCTGTGGCGTTTTGCTGGTACGTAATAGAAGACTCCATATGCTGTGGGCGCAGGTCAGCTGGAAGCCCATTCAATACCTGGAGTTTTATCCAATGGGTTATTCCTTCCTTTTTTGCTTTCTGAGTTATCACAGCAACTAAATTAGCCCCTGCACTATTGCCCATTAATATAATGCGGCTGGTATCGCCACTAAATTCAGCACCATGTTCTGCAATCCATTTGAAGGCATGATAACTATCGTCAACTGCGGCAGGAAATTTATTCTCCGGACCAACCCGGTAATCAACCGCGAATACGATTGCCTCATACGTTCTGGCATCCTGCCATAGGGAATGTTCCAATCCCTGCACCAGCGGAGATATAAAACCTCCTCCGTGATAATTTATTATTATAGGGAGATTGGAAGAATGAGAGGGATTAAAAATTAAAACCGGAATACTATCGGCGGTTATTTTAATACGCTTTACATCCTCTTTTGGATAGGGTGTTAAGGGTAGGAGTGGAAACTTAATTGTTTCGATAGGGATTGCACGAAGCTGGTCAATCGTCAGGTCCTGGAATCTTATCAACTTTAAAAATGCGGTTACACGGTGATCTAATTCACGGGTCCCGCATGATTGGGCCATTGCATATTGAATGGTTGCTAGATGCAATAGACTTATTGCCAATAACACTCTTACTTTTTGCATAATGTCGTTATATTTTAACCTGTGTTTTTAACAGATGCCCGTATGAATGTTTACAATTTAATAAAAATGTTGAAGTTGTTATGAAAGATTTAAGGAGTTAACAACAAGTACTGTTTGTATTAATAGGATTGCTACTTATTTATCAATCCAATAATAATGTCCATCACATTGGTTTGCGTAGGCCCTGTCTTTATTAACCCGTCAAATTTCTCAAAAAAAGTATAGGAATCAAATTGGGCAAGATGGTTTTGGATCGTTTCAGGATTTATATTACCTGTCCTTAGCATATCGGTTCCGGTAATGGCTCCGGCCGCATCGGTGGGGCCATCGGTTCCATCTGTACCTGCACTTAGAATGGTTGTGTTACGATCAGCCCCCTGATCATAATGTTTCATCATCTCATCCAGTGCGCATAATACAAAATGTTGGTTTCTCCCTCCTTTACCATGGCCGGTTACCTGCAGTGTTGTTTCTCCACCGGCCAAAATGCAAACCGGAAGGGCCCCCTGATATTCTATTAAAGTGGTAACAAATTTTCGGGATACAGATTCAGTATTACCCGTTATGCTTCCATCTTCTATTATGCTGCGGTAACCAAGTTGTTCACTTTTTTCTTTTGCAGCCAAAAGTGACAGCCGGTTATTACCAATGATTTTGGTATAAGTATTTTGAAAAAAAAGATCATGAGGTTTAGGGGTTTCTTCCAATTCGCCTTTTAACCCTTTTTCGATATGTATCCTGATAGTGCCAGGGATTAATTGCCAGGTATTATATTCCTGAAGAACTTTATATGCATCTGAAAAAGATGAATGATCCGGAACGCAGGGTCCGCTTGCTATACTGCCCGGGTCATCGCCCACAACATCACTCACCAAAAACGTATAAACCCTGGCAGGCTGCGCAGCCTTTGCCAGCTGACCTCCTTTGATCTTACTCAGGTGTTTTCTTACAATATTTATTTCATGAATGGTTGCGCCGCTGCGGACCAGTATCTCAGATGTTAATTGAAGATCAGGTAAACTGCAATTCTCCGGAATATCCGCCATTAAAGAAGAGGCGCCTCCGCTGATCAATACCAATACAATATCCTTTGGTGTAAGATTATTTATTATACGGAGAACTTCTATTCCTGCAAGGATGCTGTTTTCATCTGGTACAGGATGGGCCGCCTCAATGGTTTTAAATTTTTTCAGCGGCAGTGCATGTTCATATTTAGTAATACAAATTCCTTCAGTGATATAATCCCCCAGTTGAGTTTCGGCTTCGGCTGCCATTGCTGCTGCTGCCTTACCGGCAGCAATAACAATTAATTTCCTTAAATCAGAAAGATGAACGAC
This sequence comes from Chitinophagaceae bacterium, assembly GCA_041743125.1. GTDB lineage: Bacteria > Bacteroidota > Bacteroidia > Chitinophagales > Chitinophagaceae > Terrimonas_B. Next base: position 15,219 of record JBGTNK010000214.1, on the reverse strand, counting down.
AGATTCACCTATGTGTAATTTTCCATCCTTGTAAAACAAATTCCTGGGCATCAGGGTTCGGGGCTGAACAGCCAAAATAGCCGCCTCGTTTATTTCACATGCATCGTTGCGGAAAATCATTTGGGAGATAGTTTATGCATACGAATGTAAAGGTTTAAGAAACCTGGCGGACAAAAAAAGGCATCCGCCGTCGCGAATGCCTGGATACGGCTGAAAGCCGGATTATTTGGTACTCTCATTTACAATCAGCCGCGACGCTTCAGTTTGAAGTTCATTCAGCCCCTGATCACGAAGTTCGGGTGTGTCAAACATCGTACTGGTTCCCACTATCTGGCCATTGGTACTTTTTACATTAAAAAAATGTTTTCCATTGGTGGATTCTTTCTTTTCAATGGCCGCGGGCATAGGTAGGTTTTTCTTTACGGATTCAATTCCGTTCAACACACTTTCCTTTTGCTTGTAGGCTTCACTGGATAAAATTATTTTTCCTGTGTCGTCTGTCAACCGAAAATAGTGCTCTTTATTGTTTCCTGTAAAGGTTTCAAATTTCAACATATTAATAAGTTTTAAGTAATTAAAAAATGGCTGCCAGTCAATCAGGCAGCAGGTATCCAGTTTTTGATAGGCATATTGGATATTGGATATTGGATATTGGATATTGGATATTGGATATTGGATATTGGATATTGGATATTGGATATTGGTAATATAGTTTCTGTATATTAAAGTAGCATTAAAAGGAAATTAAATCAGGCGGAATGGATCGTCCTGCTTAGTTTAATTTGATCATGAGCTTTTCCTAAGGATAAAATTTTGCGTATTATCGATATTATCCGCTGCATCATTTTCTGCGTGGGAAAATATTGACTGCCAATTAAAAGCATCTTTAAATGTTGAAAACCAAAGGTGTTCGGCTATTTTTGTATTATGCAGGGAGTGGATTCATACATGTTAATACTGGCAGCCTGCCTGTTGGTCATGTGTTCTTACCTTTTTAATTTGTTTTCAAAGAAGACCGGAATTCCTTCCGTTTTATTGCTTTTGTTATCTGGTATTGCCGTCAGAGAATTATTTTTTTACCAAAGAGGATCCATTTATGTGCCGGCCCAGGTAGTGGAATTATTTGGCATTATCGGTTTGATCATGATTGTGCTGGAAGCCGGGTTGGACCTGCAAGTCAGCCGCAATAAGCTAACCTTGATCCGGAATGCCTTCTTTTCAGCACTAATCATTTTAGTGTTATCAGCTGCCGGTTGCTCCGCATTACTTTACAATTACCTGGATGAAGATTATCTCCGCTGTTTGATTTATGCCATTCCTCTTTCAGTGGTGAGCAGTGCCATCGTAATACCCAGCATTTCTCATTTAAAGGAAATCAAAAAAGAATTCCTGGTTTATGAAACTTCATTTTCAGATATCCTGGGCATCATGTTTTTCAATTATATGATTGCAGGCAATTTGCTGAAACCTGGCAATATTGCCATTTTTTTTGGCTCTGTCGCCTTGGCCGTCCTTTTAAGTATTATACTTTCTTTACTGATTATTTTTATGCTGACCCGGATCACAACCAAGATCCGCTTCTTTCTTGTTTTTGCGGTGTTGATATTTTTATATGCAGGCGGTAAAATGTTACACCTGCCGGCTTTGTTTATCATTTTACTTTTCGGTATGATTGTCAGTAACTGGCAACTTGCATTTTTTCACCGCATTTATAAATGGATGTCTTTCCGGCAGGTAAGCGATGTGGGTACTTTATTGCATGCGCTGACCGCTGAAAGTAGTTTTCTTATACGCACCTTCTTCTTTTTTATTTTTGGTCTCACGATCGATGTACGTTTACTGCAGGACGAGGAAGTGATACTGGCCGGCAGCCTGTTAGTGGTGATACTCTTTGTAATCCGGTATATTTATTTACGATTTTTTCTTCACGCCCATATTTTCCCGGAATTATTTTTTATGCCCAGGGGCCTGATCACTATTCTGCTGTTTTACAGTATTCCGGAATTTTATAAATTATCCAAGTTTAACGAAGGGATATTATTTTTTGTGATCCTGATCACCAGCGTGGTGATGATGGTCGGCTCCATTGTGTATGGCCGGCCCAAGCTGGAAACGATCAATGATGAAACACCTCTTACAAAATAGATTACCTGATATGGAAGAGATAAAAATATTATTAATTGAAGATGAGAAGAAGATCGCCGACACCCTTTCAAAGGGACTAAAGGAATTAAATTATCATGTAGAAACGGCATATGATGGTAAGATTGGCCTTCGGTTATTTGAATCGGGTACCTTTAACCTGGTGATTACAGATATTAATCTTCCGGGCCTCAACGGTTATGACCTTTGTAAAACTATACGCAGCCGTAATCAGCACGTACCCATTATTATGCTCACAGCGCTTAGTGAAACCGATGATAAAATAGAAGGATTTGATGCGGGAACAGACGATTACCTGGTGAAACCATTTGAATTTAAAGAACTGCTGGTAAGGATCCGGGCACTTCTTAAGAGAACCATGAACCAGCAATTGCCGGCCGGGAATATATTAAAGGTGGCCGACCTTGAATTGAATGTAGACAGCAAAGAAGTGAGCAGGGAAGGCAAGCCCATCAGTTTGACGGCGAAAGAATTTCAGTTGCTGGAATACCTCATGCGCAACCGGAATCGGGTTGTTTCAAGAGCCGATATAGCTGAAAGAGTTTGGGAACTGGATTTTGATACCAAGACAAATGTGATAGACGTTTATGTAAACTTTCTCAGAAAAAAAATCGACAGGGATTTTGAGCCCAAACTGATCCATACCCAGGTGGGCATGGGTTATATTATGAAAGAGAAGTAAGTCTTATGAGTATTAAGTATAAAATAGCTTTGCTATTTGCTTTATTGGTTACTCTCATTCTTGCCATCATCAGCCTATCCATTTATTTTACAAGTGCCGCGGAAAGAGAAGATACATTTAAAACCAGGTTATTAAACAGGGCGCTGAGCACAGCAAAAGTATATGCTGATTTAAGCGGACAGAATTTTTCTCTTTTGCGAAGAATGGATACGGCGGCGGTAGCTTCCTTATATAATAAGAGCATTACAATAGCAAGAGCCAATGGAACGGCGGCCTACATGTTTTCAGATATTCCGGGCGATTCCTTTTTACTTACCCGGGAAATAATAGAGCAAACAAAAAAAGATAAGGTCTGGTACTTTCCTTACAAAAACAAAAAGGCTGTGGCCTTGCACTACCAGGAAAATAATAATGATTTTATAGCCGCCGTTGCTTCATCGGATTTAGATGGAGAAGAATTTCTGCGCCAATTAAAAGAAATACTCCTGGGAGCTATCTTGCTCGCCGTTATCCTTTCATTTTTTACCGGGCTTCTTTTTGCAAAGAATATTATCAGGCCGGTAAAAATAATAACCAGCGAAGTAAACCTTATCAGTTCCAATAATCTTTCCCAGCGGATAAAAATAAACAATGCCCGGGATGAACTTACCCGGCTGGCCCAAACCTTTAATAGTTTGCTGGATCGTTTGCAGGATTCCTTTGCTATCCAGCGTCGGTTTATATCCAATGCATCGCATGAACTGTCAACGCCGCTCACTTCTATTTCCAGCCAGGTAGAAGTAGCGCTGCATAAAAACAGGACAGAGGAGGAATATCGGGATGTATTGCAAAGTGTTTATGAGGATATCAGGGAAGTGCAATTGTTAACGCGGAGCCTGCTTGATATTGCAAAGGCTGGCTCCCACGGCAGTATTGACCTTCATGAAGTCAGGTTCGATGAAGTATTGTTTAAGGTAATGTCTGATGTGCAAAAGCAAAATGCCGGATTCAAAGTTCAACTGGATATGGAAACATTTCCCGATGATGAAAGACTGTTAACGGTATTTGGAAATGCAAACATGCTCTATATCGTCCTGAAAAACATCATCGAAAATGGATGTAAATATTCTGATAATAATCAATCAACATTAACCGGAGAATTTGGCCAAAAACAAATTATCCTGAAAGTTGCCAACAAAGGTGATGTTATAGCGGAGTCGGATATCCAAAATATATTCCAGCCATTTTTCAGGACAAATTCTGCACAGGCAAAACAAGGGTTTGGGCTGGGCCTTACTTTGGCCCGTCGTATCCTTTCCCTGCACAAAGGGATCATTACGGTAGAATCAAACCTGGACATAGGAACTGTATTTACTATTCAGCTGCCTAATTTTTACCAGGATAATAATTTGGTTTGATTTGGTAAATATTTCCTGAATCCCCCTCTTCCTGCAAAAAAGCCGGGATACATCTTCTTCATCATTAATTCAGTTCTATATATTAAGGTTGGTTTATCATAACTTGGTTGCCGGAAATGGCTATGATGTTTTTATAATGTTTTCATTTGAATCACTTAGCCTTACTGTAATAAATAAACAATGAACCAGGCTAGAGCTTTTAATACATGCAGGATTGCCATCATCGCGGTAGTTTTGTCTTTTTGTTTTTCAGCAGTTAACGCTCAGCAGGTGCCTCCTGCCGATAGTCTGCAAAATGATTCCTTACGCCGGGTGGCTGAGGCGCTTTTATTGCAACAACAGCAGCAACAGCATATTGATTCAATGATGAGGACTCAGTTGCAGGAAGAACTGAAGCAGTCGGAGGGTAATGCAAGGAAAACAAAGGAACTGGAAGATAAACTGAAGGAAATTGCTATCAGCGATTCTATCCGCAAAGATGCACAACTTCAAAGAATAGCGGAGCTCAAAAAAAATTCTACCGGGTACGCCGTTGTGCCCTTTAATGATACCTTATTTTTCATTTTTACTAAAATAGGATCCTTCAGCGCTGCCGAAAGAGCAGCGGCGGTCACCTTGCGTATACAAAATTTATACGAGGAACCTTTTTACCAGGGCGATTCTTTAAAAATTAATGAAACTGAAAATGGATTTGATATCCTTTACAACAAAGAGATCATTATTCTTTCCGTTACCAATTTAGATGCTCTCTGGATGGATAAAGATGGCCGGCAACTGGCAGAGGAATACCTGTCGCTTATCAAAAAAGCCATAGGAGAAGAACGGGAAGCAAATAGTTTCCGGAAATGGATAAAAAGGATTGCATTGGTACTATTGATTATCCTGGGCGTAGGGTTATTGATATTTTCTATCAATAAAATATTTAAGTGGGTCACTTTGTTCCTGGTTGCCAATGAGCATAAATATTTTACCGGGTTAAAGATCAGGAATGTAAAAATATTTACAGCCGACCAGCATCAGCATTTTATTTTGCGATTAAATAATGTCATCCGTATACTTGTCATTATCCTGGCTGTGTATCTGGCATTGCCTTTATTGTTCAGCATTTTCCCGGAAACTAAAACATGGACCGGCACCTTATTAAAGTGGATTCTTACCCCGGCAAAATCAGCCTTATGGGGTATCATCGATTTTTTGCCCAGTTTGTTTACAATCCTGGTTATCTTTTTTATTTTCCGGTATGCCATAAAGGGATTAAAATATTTTGCCCATGAGATAGAGAGGGGGCGCATCCAGATGACGGGTTTCCATCCGGACTGGGCACAAACAACCGCTAATATTGTAAAGTTCCTGCTGTACGCTTTTATGATGGTTCTTATTTTCCCTTACCTGCCGGGTTCGGGATCGGATATATTTAAAGGCGTGTCAGTCTTTATCGGCGTTTTGTTTTCATTAGGATCTTCCAGTGCAATTTCTAATATGGTAGCGGGCCTTGTCATTACCTATATGCGTCCTTTTAAGATCGGCGACCGGATTAAGATTGGCGAAATAACCGGTGATGTGATAGAGAAGACAATGCTGGTAACCCGTATAAGAACGATTAAGAATGAAGATATCACTGTACCCAATTCCACCGTATTATTAAGCAGTACTATTAATTACTCCAGTAATACCAAACCGGAGGATAATGGATTGATCATCCACACCACGGTCACTATAGGGTATGATGTGCCCTGGAAAAAAATGAACGAGACCCTGATAAACGCCGCCCTGAGAACAGAGTTTATACAGAAGGAGCCAGTACCATTTGTATTACAGACAAGCCTGGATGATTTCTATGTTTCTTACCAGGTGAATGCCTATACCAAAGAAGCCAATAATATGGCAATGATCTATTCCCAGTTGCATCAGAACATACAGGATTGCTGCAACGAGGCAGGTATTGAAATATTATCACCTCATTACCGTGCTATGCGTGACGGGAATATGACCACTATTCCTTCTGATTATCTGAATAAGGAAACAACAAGACCTGATCCAGCAGATAAGGATACAAAACCGGGAGATATTGATCAGTAGAAGGAAATTATCTTTTCAAAATATTTTCAAACTCTATTATTAGTTTGTACTTATATAACGAAACTATTCCGGTTGTTTACCTGGCCGTTGATACTATTAAAGAAAGAAGAAAACTAAAGAAGGAAAGAAAAGAAGAAAGGATCCGTCTTGATGTTCCGGCAATGGAATAACAAGTTTCAAAAAAAAAAGAAGATGGATAGCTGTAAACTTCCGGCCATATTTCACAAACGATTTCATGTGAAATGGCCGGAGTTTTATGAATGCAATAAGATAGATAAGCAGGTATAAACAAAGTGAGGAGAGCGTTGATCAATTGAAAATATTTGATTGACCTGCATGGCAATTCGCCATTTTCAAATTATTTGAAAATCGTAATGATTGCTTTGAATTTCATTATATAAACTATCCCGGGTATTGTTTCTTTGCATATTGGAATAAAATAAAATTATTACCATGCAAAACAATACAGGTTTATTAACTCTCATTTTTATGCTGCTTGCTCACTATTCCTTTTCCCAAGATGCCGACAGCACCACGAGCCCCACTCATTTTTCCGGTTCAGTGAGTGTGACCAATAACGGGATTTCCATTGTGCCCTCTTTTTCTTTGGAAAAGCCAGCCGTAATTCTAAACCTGTCGGTGGGAAAAAGCAGGTTAAGCTTTGAACCGGATATCCGCTTTTCACTGGCCGGAAGACCGTGGACCATGCTTTTCTGGGGAAGGTATAAATTAATAAATAAAGAAAAATTCCAGTTGAGTGCAGGTACGCACCTGGGGCTGAATTTTATTACATCTCTTTTGCCTGTCAAAGGAGACACCGCACTGACTACAGTAACAAGACCTTATTTAGCCGGGGAATTATTTCCCAGGTTTTCCGTCACTAAAAATATCCGGCTCGGCATCTATTCCAGTGGAGGCCTTGCCCCATATGTAATAGAAACTTTAAAAAATATACCCGATGTTCATCTTACACTACTGGCAAGAAATAAAAGCAGGATAGCAAATGCTGCTAATAACAGTACTGTCGTGGATGCAGATATAATGGATTATGCAAAGCTAAAAAATGCAATTACAGGGCAGGATATTGTGTATGTAAACCTTGCCGGCGATTTGGATGCTATGGCAAAAAATATTGTAAAGGCAATGAAGGAAGCAGAAGTAAAAAGGATAATCGCTATTAGCTCCATCGGCATTTATGAAACACCTTTAAAGTCAGTATTATTGCCTTATAGAAAATTGGCAGATGTGATTGAAATATCCGGCTTAGATTATACCATTTTACGACCTGGTTGGTTTACCAATGCCGATAAAGTGGATTAATTCATTACGCACAAAGACGAAGCGGAAAAGGGTTCAGGTATATCGGGAAAAAACATTGCGGCTTTTATTGCTACTATAATTAAAAACCCTGCACCGTACAAAAATGACAACCTCGGCATCAGCAAACCCAATTAATGATTATGGAAAAAACAGGATCGAAACTTTTGCCATTTTTACTGCTGGCGGGGGATCGCCATTGTAAAGTGTCGTTTGATTTGCACGAATCTTTATGAATTAAAATTTGATTTGCGCTAATCGTAGATTGAACCTACAGGCGGGTGCGATGTATGATGATGGGAGCCATGAAGCACGATAAGAAGTTATGAAGAAAGCCACCGAAAAATTTGGTCGTAACTTTAAGTAAATGCTACCGGTTAATCATCTTAATAAATAAATTCCGGCATGATAAATCAGCGAACTTCCTTAAGCAGACGATCATTCCTGAAAACATCAGCTCTGGCCGGAGGAGGATTGATGATCAGCTTTAGCTGGTTAAAATCCTTTGCATTCAATACCAAAGAAATAGAAGGGTTATCCGATGTGATGACGGAGTTAAATGGTTTTTTGAAAATAGCGGCAAATGGAATGGTAACGATCATGTCTCCAAATCCCGAGGGAGGACAAAATGTAAAAACGGCTATGCCCATGATCGTAGCTGAAGAACTGGATATTGATTGGAGGAATGTAATTGTTGAGCAGGCCCCTTTAAACACCAGGTTATACTCACGTCAGTTTATTGGTGGCAGCAATGCAATCCGAACAAGCTGGAAAACTTTAAGAACAGCAGGAGCAACTGCTAGACAAATGCTTCGGGAAGCAGCAGCATTAGCGTGGGCTGTACCCCTAGAGGAGGTGACAACTGAAACAGGTATGCTTCATCATAAAAAAAGCGGTAAATCCGCCGGTTATGGTTCGATGGCTTCAGCCGCCGCAAAAGTTGCAGTACCGAAAGATGTAAAATTGAAGGATAAAAAGGATTTTAAAATAATTGGTACATCGCAAAAAAATGTAGAGGTATCAAATATCGTCACAGGAAAACCTCTTTTTGGAATAGATATACAACGGGAAGGCATGCTCATTGCCATAATCATACATCCCCCGGCTTTCGGCATGCAAGTAAAATCAGTGAACGAGGCTGAGGGGAAAGCAATGCCTGGTGTAAAAGATGTTTTTACTGTTAAAGTTTTAAATGATGATTATGTAAGAGAGTTTTTTGATACCTGCACATTCACAGAGGTGGTGGCCATTGTAGGCAAATCAACCTGGGAGTTAATGAATGCCAAAAAGAAACTGAAAATTGAATGGGAGCCCATTGCGGATCATACCATAAAAAGAAATGCCTTTGGAAGTCAAACAGCACAAACCGTAATCATCCCGGCCGGTTTGGAGAGCAGTTTGGACCATAAGTCGAAAATGGCGCAGATGAAGGATAAACCGGCAGATGTTATACGTAAGGATGGAGACCCGGAAAAAGCATTTAAAAATGCTGCACGTATAATTGAACGCACCTACACCGCACCGTTTCTTGCACACAATTGCATGGAGCCGATGAATTTTTTTGCTCATGTTACTTCTGAAAAAGCCGAGTTGTCCGGGCCGCTGCAGAAAGCGGAGTTGACTGAAAAAGCACTGGCGGCAAGGTTAGGAATTCCTGTTGAGAAAATTGATATTCAGCTAACCCGGCTTGGAGGTGGCTTTGGGCGAAGATCTTATGCTCACTGGCTTATTGAGGCCGCACTTATTTCCCAAAAAGTAAATGCACCGGTAAAACTTATTTATACAAGGGAGGATGACATGACCTCGGGTATTTATCGCCCGGCTTATAGTGCAACGTACCGGGCAGCATTAGATGCGAATAATAATCTTGTCGCTTTCCATGTAAAAGCAGGAGGCATTCCGGAAAGTCCTTTGGAAGCGAATCGTTTTCCTGCAGGAGCGGTAGATAATTACCTGGCAGAAAGTTGGACGATAAATTCAAATATCACGACTGGTTCCTTCCGTGCTCCGAGGTCTAATTTCATGGCTGCTGCTGAGCAATCTTTCCTTGATGAACTGGCAGAGGCTGTGAAGAAAGACCCGATAACATTCCGTCTTGAACTGTTGGAACGGGCAATAAAAAATCCGGTGGGCAAAGACAATGATTATGATGCCAGTCGTTACGCAGGAGTATTAAAATTGATTCGTGAAAAATCCGGCTGGGGAATATCAGAACCTGATGTACACAGGGGATTGTCTGCTTACTTCTGTCATAATACTTATGTGGCACAGGTTCTGGATCTAACATTTGAAAATGGAAAATTGATTATTCCCCGTGTATGCAGTGTGATCGATTGTGGTATTGTAATAAATCCTGATGCTGCTATTAATTTGACCGAGGGATGTGTGGCCGATGGTATTGGAAATGCACTGTATGGAAATATGACGTTTAGAAATGGTATACCCGAAAAAAATAATTTTCATTCATACCGAATGATTCGCATTAATGAAGCACCCAAATCTGTGGATGTTCATTTTGTGGAAAATGATTTTGATCCAACCGGAATGGGTGAGCCGGCATTTCCTCCTGTTTTTGGAGCATTGGCTAATGCATTGTATAAGGCAACGGGTAAGCGGTTTTATGATCAGCCGTATATTTCACAACTGAATGGTAGTCGTGGTACCTGATAAAAAAAAAGTTGATTATTTGATTTTCGTAGGTTATTGTTTGGATACCATACATGCGAATTATTTAATGTTGTTTAACTTTAAGGTGGTTTAAAATTAAAATATAACACAACAACAGCTAACGGTACTGTGGGCTCATCCAAAAGGGTAAACAGAATATTGTGTGAATCTCAATTAGTAATCATTTAAAAGTTTGAAAATGGAAAATAGCAAGACTAATTATAGCAGGCGATCATTTTTGAAATCATCAGCACTGGCCGGTGGCGGATTGATGATAAGTTTTAGTGCGTTTTCAAAATTTGGGTTTGCTGATAAAATAAATAAGGCCGGTCTTCCCGAACAATGGTATGAATTAACTGGCTATATCAAGATCACTCCTGATAACATCATAAAGATATTTAACCCCAACCCGGAATTTGGGCAAAATGTGATGACCTCACTCCCGATGATTATTGCTGAAGAGTTGGAAGTGGACTGGCAAAAAGTGATAATAGAAATGGGGCCGCATGACAACGTAAAATTAGGGCCTCAATTTAGCGGCGGTAGTAATTCTGTCAGGATGTATTGGAAACCTCTCCGCGAAGCCGGGGCGGCAGCCCGTTTTATGTTGATGGCAGCGGCAGCCCAAACCTGGAAAGTGCCGGTGGAAGAAGTGGCAGGTAAAGCAGGTATGCTTTACCATGAAAAAAGCGGCAAATCCGGAACCTATGGTGAGTTTGCTTCAAAAGCTTCAGGCATACCTATACCAAAAGAAATAAAGCTAAAAGAACCAAGGGATTTTAAAATAGTAAGAAGTTCACAGAAAAATGTAGAAGGTTTGAAAATCGTAACCGGTAAACCTCTTTTTGGATTGGACTATAAACAGGAAGGAATGCTGATTGCCATGATTGAACATCCGCCTGCTTTCGGGATGAAACTTAAATCTTTTGATGGATCTCAAACCTTGAAAATGCCAGGCATCAAAGATGTTTTTAGTTTAAAATTGTATGAGGATGGTTTCGAACAGGGCGGTTTCGATACCCGCACTTTCAACGAATTGCTTGTAGTGGTGGGCAATACCACCTGGGAGGTAATGAATGGCCGCAAAAAGCTAATAGCAGAGTGGGAACCTATCCGCGAAACCAAGGAAACGATTAATGTCTTTCGTGTTGGTAAGCAGGAAGTCACTATACCTGCGGGTTTGGAAAGTTCGGAGTCGCAGTATCAAAAAATGCAGAAGAGAGCTAAGGAGCCGGCCACTGTTTTACGAAAAGACGGAGACCCGGAAACGGCATTTAAAAATGCCGCCCAAATAATTGAACGCACCTACAATGCGCCGTTTTTGGCACACAACTGTTTGGAGCCTATTAATTTCTTTGCGCATGTTACCGATGACAAAGCGTTGTTGGTAGGACCTCACCAGGCACCGGGTTGGATAGAGCCTACGGTTTCAAAAATTTTAAATCTGCCGGCCGACAAAATTGAAATTCAGATGACCCGCATGGGTGGTGGTTTTGGGCGTCGGTCCTATGGACATTATCTAACAGAAGCGGCTCTTATTTCTAAAAAAGTAAAAGCACCTGTAAAACTTATCTACACCCGGGAAGATGATATGACCTATGGTATCTATCGCCCTATGTACACGGCTACTTACCGTGCTGCTTTGGATGCAAATAAAAATTTAATTGCCTTTCACGTAAAGGGTGGCGGCATTCCTGAACACCCCATTCATGCCAACAGGTTTCCGGCCGGAGCAGTTGATAATTATTTGGCGGAAGGGTGGGAGATACCTTCCAATATAACGATCGGGGCATTCAGGGCTCCGCGATCAAATTTTAATGCGGCTGCCGAGCAATCATTCTTAGATGAAATAGCAGAAGCAATGGGTAAGGATCCAATAGATTTCAGATTAGAACTTCTTAAGCGGGCCAAAGAAAATCCGGTGGGTAAAAACAATGATTATGATGCTGACCGATATGCCGGTGTGTTGAAATTGGTCAGAGAAAAATCGGGATGGAATGATCCGGAAAATAAAAAATACAGTCGGGGAGTGGCCGCCTATTTCTGTCATAATTCCTATGCCGCCCATGTAGTGGACATGGTGACAAAAAATGGACAACCTTATGTAGAAAGGGTTTTTAGTGCGGTTGATTGTGGAATTGTAGTGAATCCCGATGCGGCAACGAATATGGTTCAGGGTGCGGTTGTTGATGGAATTGGAAATGCATTTTATGGAGGGCTGACACATAAGGATGGCGTAGCGCTTCAAAATAATTTCCATAGCTACCGGATGATCAGGATGCATGAAGCTCCAAAAAAGATTGAAGTGCATTTCGTACAAAATGATATAGATCCTACCGGGATAGGCGAGCCGCCTTTTCCGCCGGTATTTGGTGCGGTTGCCAATGCTTTATATAAATCCACGGGCAAACGATTTTATGAGCAACCTTTTTCCAAAGAACTCAATAATATGAAGCGGGCCTTTTAATAAATTGATTTTTCATTATACAAATTTCAACTATGATCACATTAAATATTAATAAAAAAGACTACGATGTAGAAGTAGACCCTAATATGCCTTTGCTTTGGGTGCTCAGGGATTTTGTTGGTCTTGTCGGAACAAAATATGGATGCGGTGTAGCTCAATGTGGTGCTTGCGTTGTTCACCTGAATGGTGAAGCTGTTCGTTCATGCGTTACTAAAGCCAGTCGTGCTGTGGGACAAAAAGTAGTGACGATCGAAGGCTTGTCGGAAAATAATAATCATCCGTTGCAGGAAGCCTGGCAGGAGGTGGATGTGCCGCAATGTGGTTACTGCCATTCCGGACAATTAATGTCGGCAGCCGTTCTCCTGCGAGAGAATCCTGATCCCAGCGACCAGGATATTGACGATGCCATGGCCGGTAATATTTGCCGCTGCGGAACTTACCTGCGTATTCGCAAAGCCATTCACCTGGCAGCAGAAATGCAGCGTAAAGGATCTTAAGATACTATTCACCGGCTGGATTTTTTTTTAAATTCAGTTGTATGTTTTAGCCATTATATTTGAATAAGCTTTATTAAATTCTAAACCAGCCCACGGTATGAAACAACATAAGGAAACAAAGACAAATTATTTCTTACCTGTAAAAACGATTGCAGTCATGGCAATCCTCCTTTCAGGAATTGCACTGATGAGTTCGGCATTTAATCAAAAAAGCAATTTTACAGACAACGAACCAATTTTGGATAAAGCGGCTAAGGATAGTGTTGAATCGGTTAAAGCATTTATGACGGTGTATAAAGTTTTGATGAGTCCCCGCTGTATGAATTGCCATCCTTCAGGAGACATACCCTTGCAGGGCGACGACAGTCACTTACACGCCATGTTCCCAAAAAGAGGCAAAGAGGGTAAAGGAGTTTACGCCATGAAATGTTCTAATTGTCATCAGCCACAGAATACGCCTGGTTTGAATACGCCCCCGGGCCATCCCGACTGGCATTTGCCACCTGCTGATATGAAAATGGTTTTCCAGGGAAAAACAGCTGGCCAATTAGCAAAACAATTAATGGATCCTAAACAAAACGGGCATAAGACAAAAGAGCAACTGATTGAACATGCGGATGATGGTTTGGTGCTGGCTGCCTGGAATCCCGGCGAAGGACGTACTCTTCCACCGATGAGTCATGCGGAATTTAAAAATGCGTGGATCACCTGGATCGAAAAGGGAGCTTATGCTCCCAAAGGGAAATAATTTCACCCGGTGAAATTTTTGATCTGAAAAATGCCCGCATCACATTTTTGATTCGCCTACTTTTTTCTCAGTATGACCGATCAACTCATTCATCTCTGTTTCAGGGCCGAAATCTATTAGTTTCAAATCCTCCTCAACGTCAGCTGCCTGACTGTTTCCTTCCAGGCTGAAATCATGGCCGTCAGCCGTATAGAATTCGGCAAATAATTTTTGTTCATCAAAGATTTTCTTTTTTGTTATTTACATTTTATTTTATTTATTGAATACCCTTTAAAAATTTTAAAATGAGACTGGAATTACTTGGTTCATTATATAAAGAACATTTGCATTGAAGAACTGGTATAAAGGAATAGTGGAAACGTCAATGGGGTTAAAGGATCAATATCAGGCTACAATGGTTATAAATTTTTAAACTCCAGGATATGTATTCTTTATTTAAATTATTATAGTATATATCAGGCAGGTGATGTATATGTAATTGTGAAAAAGCGACACCAGGAAAACGTTTAGAGATTTCTCATCAAACCCATGCAACTTTGAATTACGAAAATTGAATTTCAGGCGAAATACAATTGCGAAAATTGCTACAAAGGGATTTTTAAAATCAAATGGACAATGAATGGTCTGCTTACAACTTAAAACATACCCGCAAATAATTTTTAAAAAAAGTCATTACAATGAAATCTATTTTTTTATTTTTTACAATTCTTTCTTTTTCCATTTTGGAAATAAAGGCACAGGTTATAAGTAAGCAAACTCATCAAAATTTTGCTGATACCGGCCGAATAGAAAAAGCCGAAAAAAAATACCGGGAATTATTTGGTACCCCGGCGGCGATGAGTGCAACCGATCCTGAGTTAATGACCATTATGCAACGATCCATATATGGAGATGTATTTTATACCGGGAACCTGGATGATAAAACCAGGGAGCTCATCACGATCACCATACTCACTACTAACCCCTCTTTACCCCAACTACCTGCTCACGCACATGCGGCATTAAATGCCGGTGTAACTCCTATCGAAATCCGGGAAGCAGTTTACCAGCTTTCGCCCTTTATAGGTTTTCCCAAAGTTCTAAATGCCCTGGATTCCATTAACAGTGTATTTAAGAGCAGGGGTATAAAGTTGCCTTTGGAGAATAAAGGAACGGTTAATGAAAATGAGAGATTTGAAAAAGGGAAAGAAAAACAATTCCCG
>JBGTNK010000213.1:0-10810 GCA_041743125.1 Chitinophagaceae bacterium | reverse complement strand
CTGAAATAACTTTGATGGCGATTGGTTCCTTCAATATAGTTTTGCATACTCCTTTTACTCAAAAATCATACAGCATTTGTGTTCATTCACATTGTGTGTATATTTATAGAGCGGCACCGAGTTTTTTCACAAACTGTCGTTGTGCGTTATGTTTTTGAACCCTACTTTCCCAATTATGATTTTAAAACAACAATATCGGGTATTATTTTTTGCGTTTGGGCTCACTATTTTGAATTTTCCTTCTCAAAGTCAAAATATAAATTTACATAAGACAGATACATTGAGAATTTTAGTACATAATCATAATATCTCATTATATGTTAGTGGCAAAGGCAATTACACTGTAATAATGGAAGCTGGGCTAGGCGCTAATCACTATTGTTGGAAATCAATCGATTCTTCTATTGCTAAGACTGAGAGAGTTGTCACTTATGACAGACCAGGTTATTTAAATTCAGACTCATGCACCAGTACCAGAGATGCTGTTACTGTTTCTAAAGAATTGAAGGAGGCATTGGCAAAAGCAAATATCCCGCCACCCTATATTATGGTGGGTTGGTCTTTGGGAGGTTCATTTGTTAGAGTTTTTGCAGGGCTCTTTCCGAATGATGTTAAAGGTCTAATATTGGTTGACCCTGCTCCAGAAGAAAGCTATGAACGCTTTGCGAAAGAAAGTCCTGAATCCCTATCTGAGGACTCAATTTATTTTGCAGAAGTTTTATCCAGTAATCGAATAGGTGAGAAATGTGAACTAATCGCTTTTGATAGTAGCATGAATCAAGCAAGAATTTCTGACAATAAATATTCAATCCTAACTAGACTTTTAATAGCTTCTTATGGGAAAGCTCCTGATATATATATAAAGGAACCAAATCACCCGATAAACCTCATTTGGACAGAAGAACTTATAAAATGGTCCAAGAAAAAACAAAATGTTGAATACACAATTGTTGAGAAGTCTGGGCACCATATAGCAAAGGACAATCCGATGGTTGTTACTAATGCAATTTTAGAGCTTATTGAAAAAATTAAAAAAGAAAGCGATTAACACAAACGCACAACATTGGGTCACTGTTGCACAACCATAATTACAAAAAAACATAGCTGTAGTTTTCAGTTATTAGCATTTCGATATTTATGTGCCTGAAACATTTTTCGTACTGGTTGGTGTTTTATAAAAATGAAAAGACCGTGATTAGTGTTATCATTACGCAGCTTTTTTTTTCCCCGCTTTCCAAAAGCCTATATTAGCTTCTGAATAAAATCTTACATTAGTACTTCGTTCGGCATCAGTCGCCGGGGGCGATGAATAGATGAAGCCCCCAACAGCAACACATGCCTATGGTTGTGCGTCACCCTATTGGCACTCTTCGTACTCGGTGGACACATCTTGAAATTCGCCGACACTACCCCACGCTATTTTAGCATCCCGCCATTGGCGGGACAAGGCGCACAAAACCACGCTACAGAAGCCATTCCCAAAAGTATTCGGGACAAAGAGCTAAAAATGCCAACACACCGCCTATTCACCCATCTGAATGAATTTTATCCGACAGAAAGTGTAACCCTTATCTGAATAATTACCTCAACATATTAGCCAGCATTACATTTCACCTTTATATTGCTTTCATTCTTTTCTAAATTTAAACGTGTGGAACCCTGGATAATTTTAAGAAGTTGACTTTATTTGATTTTCTTAATTTTGTTCCATGAAAGATAAAACAGTGCGACAAGTTTCAGAGTTCAACAACGAACTAAAGTTAAAAGGCTTCAATGTATTTCAGATAGAAGCGGAAGGCAGCGCTACAAAGATTTATAGCAGGAAAGACTTCTATAAGATTTGCCTTACTACAGGAAAAAGTAAAATCCATTATGCAGATAAGAGTTTTGAGCAGGAGGGAAGCGTCTTGTTTTTTGGCAATCCTCACATTCCTTATTCATGGGAGACCATCTCCACTTCCTATATAGGCTATACCGTTCTTTTTTCGGAAGACTTTTTTAAAGCATCAGACCGTTCTGTAAGCCTGCAAAATTCACCTCTGTTTAAGTTAGGAGGTACACCTGTTTTAAAGATTGATGAAGCGCAGAGGTTGTTTCTAAATACCATCTTCCAAAAGATGATAGAGGAGCAAAAGAGTGACTATACTTATAAGGATGACCTTATACGTAACTACATCAATCTGATTATTCATGAAGCCCTGAAACTACAGCCTTCTGAACATTTCGACCAACACAAAAATGCAGCTTCACGTCTCACCTCTGTTTTTCTTGAATTGCTCGAAAGGCAGTTTCCTGTCGAAAGTTCTGAAAATCCTTTGCGCTTAAAGACAGCACAGGATTATGCAACTCACCTCAACGTTCATGTCAATTACCTCAACCGTGCAGTGAAGGAAGTAACGGGTAAATCAACAACAACCCATATAACCGAACGCATCGTTAGCGAAGCCAAAGCCCTGCTACAGCATACAGGCTGGAATATTGCAGACATCGCCTATGCGCTTGGTTTTGAATACACAACCTACTTCAACAATTTTTTCAAAAAGCTAACCGGGACTAATCCAAAAACGTTAAGACTGCAAGAAGTTTGATTTTCTTACTTATTGGTTTGAATATCGTTACTATCAGAGGCTGTTATTGATAGACTTTTGTGCAATGGTATTAAAACAGCACAACAATGATATTTTTGAACGGCTGCGAGACGGGGAAGCCATCTCCTCCACAGACCCGGAAGCCTGCAAGCTTCGGCAGGCTTCTTTTGTTACTAAAGCCTTACTGGTTCAACTAAACAATTCTTCTGATGCTGCAGAAATCCGGGAGTTGCTTGGCCAAATCACCAATTCAGAAATTGATGAAAGCGTTGCCCTATTTACACCACTTTATATCAACTACGGGAAGAATACCAAAATCGGTAAGAATGTCTTCATCAATTTTGATTGTGTGTTCCTTGACCTTGGCGGTATAACCATTGAAGACAATGTATTGATTGCACCTAAGGTCAGCCTGTTAACAGAGGGTCACCCAATTAATCCCGACGATAGAGGCTCACTTGTTCCGGGACCTATTCACATTAAGAAGAATGCATGGATTAGTGCCGGTGCAACGATACTTCCCGGCGTAACAATTGGCGAAAATTCAGTAGTGGCAGCAGGTGCCGTTGTGTCGAAAGATGTGCCGGCAAATACCGTTTTTGGTGGAGTACCGGCAAGACATATCAAGAACATTTAATTAAAAATTAAACAGCATGAAATTTTTAATCACCATCCTATCTTGTCTAATCTGCATCCAGCTTTTTGCTTGCTGCAATAAAAGCAATGAGACAGCAGGCAATTTCAATACGGTTCTAAATACAGACAGTATGAAACTAAAAATAACAGTAGACACAAACACTTTCACTGCCACGCTTTATAACAATGCAACTGTAACTGCATTTAAGCAAAGATTGCCTAAGACACTTAACATGAAAGAGTTGAACGGTAATGAAAAGTATTTCGACTTGCCCAATAATTTGCCAGCTAACGCTTCAAATCCGGGGACTATACAGGCAGGAGATTTAATGCTTTATGGCTCTAACACTTTGGTGCTTTTCTATAAATCATTTTCAACATCATATAGCTATACACCAATGGGGCGTATTGAAAATGTAGCAGGCTTGACTGCTGCATTGGGTTCTGGTACTGTGACCGTGAAGTTTGAAAAAGAATAACATAGCATTGAATAACAGGATAGAACTTTCAATAACAGACAGAATGAAAATCAAAATAGCCATCGGTCAGAGTATGCTGACGGCGACCATGTATGATAATCCAACTGCTGCCGATTTTATTTCCTTACTGCCATTGACCCGTACCCTTCAGGACTATGCGGCAACGGAAAAAGTGAGTGACTTACCAGGAAAGCTAACTACAGATGATGCACCTGCAGGTTACACACCTTCGGTTGGGGATATAACCTTTTATGCACCTTGGGGTAACTTTGCCATCTTTTATAAGGGCTTTAGTTATTCAAGCGGGTTGAGCGATAGGCAAGAATAATGGAGATATGAGTATTCTAAACCATCCGGGAGCGGTTCAGGGAACTTTTGAATTAATTGGTTAACATAAAACGTAATAAAATGAAACGAAGTAAAACACACGTAAAAGTATTGGCAGCAAGCATTTCACTGCTTCTGTTAAACGTAGGCTGTAGTCAGCAAGCAACCAATATTGAAAACGGCAATGGAGTAGAGGCGATTTTTCCAAAAGGTGAAAAAGGTGCTGCCGAAAACTTTACAGGTAACGCCTGGAATACACCACTGGTTGCCAATGACAGTACCTACAACACGGTAATTGGAAACGTATACTTTGAACCAGGAGCAAGAAGCAATTGGCATACGCATCCCGCAGGACAAATACTGATTATAACAGATGGAGTTGGCTATCACCAAATAAAAGGTCAACCACGACAAACAATCAAAAAAGGGGATGTAATAAAGTGTCTGCCCAATGTTACGCATTGGCATGGTGCAAGTCCGGATACCGGTATGCAACAGCTATACATTTTGCCTAAAACAGAAAAGGGCATCGTGACATGGTTGCAGAAAGTGACAGATGAAGAATACAACAACAGTAAATAATACTAAAAAGATTTTTATGAAAGACCGCAGTGAACCATCAAGAAATAAACTCAATCAACAAACGGCAATGGCAGGTGCAGGATTTTATGTGCTTCGTCTTGTAATTATTGGATTGCTCTCATTATTTACAGCTCCTCTTCAATCAGCACACGGTCAAACAAATAATCAAAATATGAAAATGATAAACCCACCTTACATAGCTCGAACGTCGAATTTTATGGCGATATATTTTAACGTAGAAGCAAAGGAGGTGCAAAAGCTATTACCTGAAAGTGTAAAAGTAAAAAGCGACGATAAAGGATTAGCGACTGCCGGCATGGAAATGTACACTACTGACCAGGTTTACGGTATGCCGAACTTTTCCATTGCTTTCATTTATATAGAAGTAAATGTATCAGGTAATGTCAATGGCACATCGGCATATTATCCCATCTGGGGTGTGGTGAACAATGATACAGCTTTACAAAACTTCAGGCATTTTTTCAATTTTCCTTATAAGGTAGAAAACAAAATATCAATTCAAAAAGGAACTGAACAGGTAATTACTATAGGTGCAAGCAATGGTGAGGGGTTGACGCTAAAATTGCAACGAGAAGAAAACAAACCTGTTTCTGCGGAAGGTATTGCACCGCTACTTAGTATATCAGAAAAAGACGGAGTTCTTATAACCGAAATACCGTGGCTTGCCTACGGAAATCAAGCAAGTATTGTTTCATTTGAAGTAAGGGCTGGTAGCAACAAAGTATTACAAATGATACAAGGTATTAAACCGTTTTATGCGCAAGTTAGTTCGAACGTATTTAGTTATACGAAGCCAATAACAGTAGACTATTAAACAAACAGACAGTATGAAATTAAAAATAACCATCGGGCCAACTGTGCTAACAGCCACGATGTATGATAATCCTACTGCTGCTGATTTTATTTCCTCAAATATTTTTATCAATTAAAACAAGTGACGAGATGAAAACAATTATATCGGGTTTGGGATTAATAACAATGGTTTTTAGTACTATGTTACCAGTTTCTAACGTACATGCTCAAACATTGCCGTCTTCTTCAAAACCTAATTCAACAGAGAAGTATGTAGTAATGTCGGTTCCCGCAGAAAACGGGTCGTATACTATTAGTCCCAAAATTCCGCTAGATGGCAAAGTGCCAGGAGGCACTGTATTATCGGTAAAAGCCAACCCGGCAATTGGTTATAAACTCGATGCAGTTTATTACACGGTGAAAGGCGGCATTTGGGGAACAACCAGTTACGAAAGTTTCTCGCCTAAAATGAAAATACCAGTTACGAAGGATATGAAAGTTGGGGCAACATTTATTCCCCGTTCATTAGTCGATAACGTGAAAGTAACTCACGATGTAGTTTATGCAAAGCCAGGAATTAAGCCTTTGAAATACGATGTGTATTCACCAAAAGGTGCTAAAAATCTTCCCTGTATTATCATTATACATGGCGGGGGCTGGTCTTCAAACAACGAAGACATTATGCGTGGTTTGGCTCGTGAACTTTTGAAAGGTGGTAAGTATGTCGTTTTCAGTATTGACTATCGGTGGATTAACAAATTGGACGGAGAAACGACACCAACATACATGCATCAATTGATTGAAGATGTTTTTGGGGCTATAGCACATATTCAGGAATATGCTGCCGAATACGGCGCAGACCCAACCCGAATTGCGGTTACAGGTGACAGTGCCGGCGGTCATTTAGCTGAAGCAGCTGCAACTCTTAGCCCGCTAATTGGAGATGGTGGTTTTGGGAAAATCAATGGTGTTTATCAATATTTGCCTACTTACCTACCAAAAAGAAAATCAGTTGTTGAGGTAAAGAAAGAGATTACCAACTCAATTAAAGCGGTAGCACCCAGTTATGGTGCATCGGAGGCATCTGATTTTAAAACACTACTGGAGCAAACAGACAAAGGCTATTGGGATGCTATTTCGCCTACGAGGCATGTTCCGAAAGCAAGTGACCGCCTATTACCCCATTTCATTGTTCGTGGCACAACAGACCCAATCGTAAATCATGCTATGGTTCAGCGTTATGTAGATGTGCTAAAGGCAGCAGGGCAACCGGTAAATTACATTCAAGTGGAAGGTGCAGGACACGCCTTCTTTGATTGGAAACCAGATGCAGCGACGAGAGCAACTTTTGCAAAGTATGGTGTGCCCTATGCCGCACAAATGCAAGTCTTCTTTAATAGTATATTCTATAAGAGTTCATCATGAAAATTACACGGATTATTATTCATGCGGGATAGCATTAAACAGGTGTCATTCTAAAAACAGATAAAATATGAGCAACAACATAAAAGGTAAAGTAGTTGTAATTACAGGAGCAAGCAGTGGTATGGGCAATCTGCAGCAAATCATTTGTCTAGCCTTGGTGCAACCGTTGTATTGGGTGCAAGAAGAAAGGACAGAATAGAAAAGTTGGCAAAGGAAAATGGGGACAATAGTGGAAAAGCCATTGCCATCGTGGTGGATGTTACACAGCGGGAACAAGTAAAGAGCATGGTGGATAAGGCTGTTGCACAATTTGGACGTGTAGATGTGCTACTTAATAACGCCGGTATAATGCCCTTGTCAACAATGGACAGCCTTCATGTTGACGAATGGGATAAAATGATTGATGTGAACATTAAAGGAGTGCTCAATGGCATTGCCGCCTTACTTCCTTACATGAAAGATCAGAAGTGGGGTCAGATTATCAACACTTCTTCTGTAGCAGGTCATAAAGTGTTTAAAGGCTCTGCGGTTTATTCTGCTTCCAAATATGCCGTTCGTGCATTAAAGGAAGGGTTGCGAATGGAAGTGAAGCCGTATAATATCCGTACAACGATTGTTTGTCCCGGCGCTGTTAAAACAGAGTTATGGGGACATATCACAGATGTAGATGTTCGCCAGGCGAATGAAGATTATGTGGGAGCAGTAGAAATTAGCCCAGATAGTTTTGCACGGGTGGTTGCTTTTGCCATCAGCCAGCCCGAGGACGTAGATATCAATGAAATTATCTTTCGTCCCACATCACAGGAACTTTAATATAAACCAACCTTCATGTATAAGATCAACCGGCGTGCAATAGTATTGGTATTGTTAATGGCAGATCATTATTCCTTTGCGCAACTGCCCGACAGTTCGCAAAGTGAGATGACCTTCTCAGGCTCCATTGGCATTACCAATAACGCCTTTTCCATTATTCCTCTTTTTTCAACAAATAGTCCTTCCGCAATCATGTTGTTTTCATGGAAGAAAAACAGATTTAGTATTGAACCGGATATTCGCCTGTCGCTTGACGGCAGAAAAGGCAGTATGCTCTTTTGGTTTCGTTATCGGCTTGTTGACAGGCAAAAATTTAGTCTTCAGGTGGGAACACACCCGGCGTACAATTTTGCTTTAAGAGATATTACAGAAAACGGCGTTACCACCGGGATAACACAGGCGAGGCGTTTTATAGCCAGCGAGGTGGTTCCCAATTACCGGATCAAACCCAACTGGAGCGTTGGCATGTATTATTTACAAGGCAACGGTTTGCAGAAAGACGGACCACGCATCACCCATTTTGTAACGTTGAATACAAGTCTTTCCAATATTAAATTCAGCCGAAATATCCGGTTTCAATTTATCCCCGCCATTTACTATTTATATATGGATGGCGATGCCGGAAATTACTTTACGGCTACCGGTATTTTATCACATAATAAAATACCATTTACGCTTCAATCTGCCATTAATCAAACGTTCAGTTCCACAATTCCCGGAAATAAAAACTTTCTTTGGAATGTTTCGCTTAAATATGATTTCAGCAAGAATTTTGTTAGGAAACAACCACCCGTACTGCTTCCCTAAAAAGTGCAGCCAATGGTTGCATTAGCAAGCCTGATCCGCAAAGCAGTTGAAAAAGGTGTTACCTTTTTTGATACCGCCGAAGTTTATGGACCATTTGCCAATGAGTATTTTGTTGGAGATGCATTGCATCCATTCAAAGGACAAGTAGTTATTGCGACCAAGTTCGGTTGGAAAGCTGCCACTGATTGTAAATGGACGGAATTAGATTTCCGAAGCGGGTGCTGAAACTATTCGGAAGGCACATGCAGTACAACCGGTAGCAGCAATGCAAAGCGAATATTCACTATGGTCATAGGTCAATTGATGTTTGAGATCTTTGGAAGGCAATGAAAAGTGCTTCGTACTACATTCGTTTCCCGCCCTGGTAGGAGTTCGATAAAAATAGGACGTCCGTGGTTGGTGTTTTCATTACGCAGCTTTTTGTTCCCGATTTTCTAAAAATCTGTTTTAGCTTATGAATAAAATCTCTACATTAGTACTTCATTCGGCATCGGTCGCCAGGGGCGACGAATGGATGCAGCCCCCATCAGCAACAAATGCCTTTCGTTAGCGGACATGTCCGCCTCCTCTGGAAACATTGCTTAAACGTAATTCTTCACTTTTAAAATAAAAGCAATGAGACAAATCAAAACCATCGCCTGTTTTTTGGTAGCCACTTCTGTGTTATTTCTATTTGGCTGTAGCGACAATGCAACTTCTTCTGAAGCCAATGAAAGGGATACGACATCAGCTTCCGCCTCAAATAGAGACACTGCTACTATACCAGCCTATGACCCTTCAATGGACCCCCTAACTACAGGAGGACAAATGGTCAAAAAAATGGGTGACACATTAGGTCTAAAGATGTATGAGTTTACCGTAAAACCGGGACAATCATGGGGACTGCATACACATCCTGACCACACCGTTTATATGCTCCAGGGTGGTAAAATGGCTTTGTATATGCGGGAAGCAGGAAGACAGGACACCCTTACCTTCCCGACAGGAATGGCTTTGTTCAGTGGGCCATTAACAGACTCCGGTAGAAATATTGGAAATACGACCATAAAGATGCTTGTAACCGACTTGTACCGACCAAGAAGTAAATAATCCAAATACATAAGCAGGGGCATATTTTTTTGAGCATTTTTAATCAGCTCCCTTAGTTTTGATACTCTATGCACGGTTGCTAACAAAACGTCACTGTCGCACAACCATAATTAAAATAAAATAGCTGTAGTTTTCCTTTGTAAGCATTTTGATGTTTATAAAGCGAGAATATTTTCTGACCTGGTAGGTGTTTCTTTCGAAAAGAAATTTTAGCTTCTGAATAAAATCTCTACATTAGTACTCCGTTCGGCATCAGTCGCCGGGGGCGACGAATAGATGCAGCCCTCAACAGCTACAAATGCTACCGTAAGCAGCCATTTTTTTCAAACCCAAATAACTTGCTGCATGAAAATTCTTCTTTTCTTTGTTGCAACAATGTTGAATGTTGCTCAAAGTTTTTCACAGTCTCCAAAGAAGACTGAAACCGTTTCGTTAAACGGAGCAAATATTTATTATGAGGTTTATGGAAAAGGTGAGCCACTATTTTTATTGCATGGATATACCCAATCTTCCAAATATTGGATTCCTTACCTTGCTGATTTTCTGAATGATTTTGAAATCTATTTGATTGACTTAAAAGGTCATGGTAAATCAAGCCTGTTCACCGAAACATTATCTATAAAAGCAGCAGCTTTGGATATTGAAGCATTGACCAAGTATTTGAAACTTGAGGGCATTAACGCTATTGGGTATAGTTATGGCGGAGATGTCTTATTTCAACTTGCCATTCTACAACCCGGACTTATTAAATCAATGATTTCAATAGGCGCTTGCGGCAGTTGGAACGCAAAAGATTATCCGGATTGGATAGAATTTCTATCTTATAAAAACATCGGCAACCTTAAATGGATGCACGAACAGCAGACAAGTGAAACACAAATGCGGATAATCCTAGACCAATTCCCAAATTATCAAATATCAATTAGGGACGACGAATTAAGAACCATTCAGACAAAAACATTAATCGTTATAGGAGACCAGGATAATAGTATTCCCTTAGAATGTGTTTCAAGCGTAAGGAGAAATCTGCCAACATCATATTTGTGGATTTTGCCTAATACTGGACATGGAGCACATGAAGGGAAGAACCGACAGCAATTTGCAAGGACATCCAAAGAATTTTTTCGAAACCAATGGAAAATGGAATAAAACGGTTGCTTACATTGCATTGGCAATATGGAGAGCAACGGAAGAACAATCAGCGGCATATCGCTACAGAACATTGGCTTCAACCGACGAATTAATCAGGGC
>JBGTNK010000212.1:0-24094 GCA_041743125.1 Chitinophagaceae bacterium | reverse complement strand
GATTCAGTTCCGCATGTTAAACCGTTCAAAGGGGCCGGCAATGTGGAGCCCGAGAGCACAAAGTGACAGGATGCTCTTTGCCAGCACCTGGAGAGAAATGCTTGAGAAAACCCCAAATGTTGATTTTTACCAGGATATGGTAAAGGGTTTGCTTCTAAATAAAAATAAAGCTTGTGGTATTATTACTGGTTTGGGTCAACAGATAAAAGCTAAAGCCGTTATCCTTACTAATGGAACTTTTTTAAACGGGATTATTCATATTGGGGAGAAGAATTTTGGAGGCGGCAGAGCAGGAGAAAAAGCTGCCACAGGAATTACAGAACAATTGGTATCCCATGGATTCGAAAGCAACCGTCTCAAAACAGGTACTCCGCCGCGTGTGGATGGTAGAAGTCTGGATTATTCAAAAATGGATGAACAACCCGGAGATGAAGAAATAACAGGATTTTCTTTTACGGATACCCCAAAACCAAAACATCAAAAAAGTTGCTGGATAACTTATACAAACCAACAAGTTCATGATATCTTAAAAACAGGATTTGATAGAAGTCCCATGTTTACTGGTAGAATTGATGGTACTGGTCCAAGATATTGCCCTAGCATCGAGGACAAAATAAACAGGTTTAGCCAGAGAGATCGTCACCAGCTTTTTATTGAGCCAGAAGGATGGAACACAGTGGAAATATATGTAAATGGCTTTTCCACTTCCTTACCAGAAAACGTGCAATACGAAGCACTTCGTATTATTCCGGGGTTTGAACGGGTTAAGGTATTCAGACCTGGTTATGCGATTGAATACGATTACTTTCCACCCACCCAATTAACGCATTCACTTGAAACAAAACAAATTTCAAATCTTTTTTTTGCAGGTCAGATAAATGGCACAACAGGCTATGAAGAAGCTGCGTGTCAAGGACTTATGGCCGGAATTAATGCACATCAAAAAGTCAGTCAGCTTGATCCGGTGATCCTTAAGAGGAGCCAGGCGTATATTGGCGTACTGATTGATGATCTAATTAATAAAGGCACAGAGGAGCCATACAGAATGTTTACCTCAAGGGCAGAATTCAGAACTCTCCTTAGACAGGATAATGCAGACATCCGACTTACCGAACTAAGTTTTAGGCTAGGTCTTGCCTCGCAAGAAAGAATGGACAAAGTAAAATCCAAAAAACAAGGCGTAACTACAATTAAAGGCATTTTGAAAGAAACCAGCCTTGAACCTTCCGAATTAAACAATTTTCTAGAACAAAAACAATCGTCATTAATTACAGAAAAACAAAAGGTTGAAAAGGTTCTCCTGCGCCCTGGAATTGAACTCACTGATTTAATAAGTTTTTTTCCTGTTCTCGATGAAAAATTAAACTGCTTTAAAAAAGAAACTATTGAACAAGCATCAATACAAATTAAATATGAAGTTTACATAGAAAAAGAAAAGGAACTCGTAAGCCGTATGAGCACCCTGGAAGATTTAGAAATTCCTTCTGCTTTTGATTTCAAAAAGATTACATCTCTCGGTAATGAAGCCAGGGAAAAACTTAGTCGTATTCAACCAACAACACTCGGCCAGGCCAGTCGTATTTCTGGAATTAATCCCAGTGATATACAAATATTGATGGTATATATGGGGAGATAATCTTACCATCATTTTTGGTTGCCCGAAATATTATTGTTTCATTACAAATAATCTTTCCTCTCTGTTATTAACCGAATTATTTATACTTCCTCTTATAACACCTTTGCAATTTTCATGTCCGCATTTACATGCAAACGGTTCCATATTTTGATCCAGAAATAAAGAATAATCCAGCGTTAATTCCTCGTTTCTCTGAATATTTCGCAAGGCTATAACATTTAAACCCTCCAATGTAGTATTTGCCTCACAGCTATGATTTTGAGGAGCCCATTCTGAAGGATCTTCATCCCAAAGAATAAAAACCTCCTCGCTGATGGCATAGGCATACCTTCTGAATTGAAGCTTTTGATCCTCATTCCAGTTATTTTCTACAAACCGTCTTGTAACAATACGTTGAGCTTTTTCTTCACCCATAAAAACTATTTCCCCCTTCCGGATATTGCGGGTGGCATATATTCCGAAACCTGCAATCGAATTTCCCTTCATCAAATAGGGTTTCTTTTTCCGCCTATGGCGGGCTATCCCCTCTGCGATAATATGATCAAGAAATCCCTTTTGCCCCGAATCATCAAACTTCAATATAAAATCAGCGGAACCCTCAAAGCCATCATTATAAAAAACCGAACATGTAAAATTTATTTCAAGAAAAAATATCTGATTCTTGTCGTTTATCCGAAAGTCTAGCCTGGCATATCCAACACCATTGAATCCCTGGAATATTTTCTTAGCTTCTTCCCGAAGCTCCTTGTCTAAAATGGGCTCCGTGCACGGAAAATTACAATCTGGATGAAGTTCTGATGTTTTTAAAGAATATGTTTTAAACGACTTTCCCTCGGGAAAAACATATTCTACAGGTTTAAAAACCTTACAGTCTTTTCCATCCGGATTAGCAGCTACCAAAACAGTAAATTCCCTGCCATCAATATACTCCTCTACCAACAAAGGACCATATTCGTTGTATATCTCCACCACTTTCTTTAAAAGGTCCTGCTTATTATAAAGCACTGAATTTTCGTCTATACCCAAACTATCACCTGCTTTGGAAGGTTTTATAAATAAAGGGTAGGACAAATACTTTTCCACTTTATCAATATCCTCCGGCTGTTCAATAATGTAATACCCTGGTGTATTCACACCTTCACATTGCGCTACATATTTCATCAGCTCCTTTGTAGGATCATATAACTTGGCTGTTGGCCCGGTATACGGTAAATCAAGCAACTCAAAACTGTGAATAACATCTATAGAGGGTATTTCCCATTCCAGGTATCCTTCACATAAATTAATGAAAACATCATAATTCTTTTTCTTCAACTCTTTAAGTTGTCGATAAGTAGTCAGCTTGTTTAAAAACACATGATCTACTTCATCTCCAGGTAAAAGGGAGGAAAGATTTCTCGGAGGATCGTAATTTTTATAATCTACGCCAGTAGTTGAGTAATCCGCCTGAAGCACACAAATTTTCATACAAACAATTAAAAGGTTAAGTTTCTGCGGGCAAACGCATCCTGTATAATTTTCCTGATAAGTTCTGAAAAGGTTTTATTCGCATATCGGAGAATTGCACCGATTGAGGTGTAATCCTCGTCTTCACTTAAGCCACATTGGGCATTAATTTCCAGCATATATAGCTTTCCGCTAGCCTTATCCATTCTTATATCTAACCGACCATATCCCATTCCACCTACTGCCAGGTAAGCATTCAGGCTAATTTCCTCCAAATCTTTCATAATTGAAGCATCTGGTAAATGGTAGTCATAAAAATTCTCTTCCTGCGGCATAGGTTTTTCATCCTCATAAATTTCCCAAAGACGATCAAACGATAAAAATTTTTCCTCATCGGGCAGAGAGGGGTGAAAAATTCTTTCAATAGCGGGATAAACTATACAGGTCCGGGAATCAGATGAGGATCCCACAACAAAGGAAGTGTATTCCGGCCCGGTAATAAATTGCTCAATAATTAATCCGTCCGATAACAAATTCCAACCCCGATATCCCTTTTCAATCTCCTTTATCCGCTCAAATAATTCCAGATCTGTATATACTACATTTTTAACAGACACACCCATACTGCCCCCCGACACTGCGGGTTTTATTATCAACGGAGCTCCTAACCTTTTGCATGTTCCCGCTATGCGCTCTTCGGTAATCCCCTTACTGGTGTCAATAATCTCCCATTTCGCTGTGGGTACTCCGGCTTTATCAAAAGCCAGTTTCATTGGAATCTTTGAAGTAGTAATTGTATAAAAACCTATGTCCGATCCTGTATAAATCAATCGATTTTTTTCCAATTCCTGAATGACAGAAACCCCAGGTGTTCCATTTACTTCGTCTCCATCACAAAGATTTAGAACAAGGGGAATTTTTCTTCCTGATTTCTTTTTAATAGAGGCAATCGTTTCTTTATAATTTAGCATCGTTACTGGCTGCCAGGCCCAATCAGCTCCCAAATCAGCAAATATTTTCGTGTATTCACCAAGGCTTTGTGAAAAATCATAATAATATTGAAGATTGGGGTCTTCTGTTTCCAGGTAAGGGAAAAGTATCCAAATCTTTAATTTAAGGATGGGGTCGGCCGATGATCTAATTCCTTTCTTCTTATGCTCTTTTTTCCTTGTTTGAACGATCATGAAGTTGCTGTTGAATAAATCTTGTTAGCTTATAAGAACTTAAAATTTCCGGGCTTATATGTGCTGCCCCTTGTATAATTCCTAAACAATTCCGGGTTCCGCAAAAACAGGTAAATGGCTGGGCCATGTCCCATTCAGTAGACGGATAAAAAAAAGTCATTTCATCTCCCTCAGCTATATGTTTTAAGGCAACAATTTGCATAGCATGCGTATCGAAAAACACGTTGGGATCACAGCTATGATTAATATATTGTAAATGTTCCGGGTACAACATAATATGTTTGTCAACATCTACCTGCACGGTCAGGTAACTTGGTTTAGATAATATCTGGCTGGCTGAAAATTCGATCACTATATCACCCGGAGAATAGAAGCGCTGAGCGAAGAATGCTTTTTGATTGTTGTCGATATTTTGCCTCACAACGGCGAATGAATGATCACTGATAATGCGATAATTGGGACTAAGGTTGGTTATCATATTCTAATTGATATGAAAAGATATATATAAACTTTTATGTGGCAAATCTTATATCTATAAATGTGAATAATTAATCACAATAGCTTAATAAGATCGAAAGGCTTATTATAAAATTATCTCTGCACAAAAACAATTTTCACTGTTTTTAAATTTGATACAACAAAGATTTATCAACCACCCTGAAGAAGTCGACTACCGGGCAACAAAGATGAAACCTAGGCCCAATAAGGATTTTACGTTATCATGAATAAATGAGTGCCTACCTGCCTTATATCGACAGAATTTTTGTTTCCGGTTATAGCTCTTGGCTTTTCTGAAACTCCTGCCATGCGATCGCCAATTTGATTTCTCCAAAACCAATTGAGTTGCCTAACTTTTCCTTTAATGTTTTTATTGAACTTCCATTGTATTCTTTCAATACCGGTTCAATGATCACCAGTTTTTCCCGGCTTATCAATTCCCCGATACTTAAATCCCCCTGTTTTATGAAATGAGCAAGATGCCCTTCTATTGTTTGTACCGTCAGGTTACGTATCCCTGCTATTTCAGAAACAGACATGGCTTGTCTGTATAACCTGAATGTTTCGGCCTTTGTATCAATTTTAGGTTTGCCGGGATTCTTCACTTCCTTCTTTTCTTTCTTTGGTTTTTTCTCATGGATCTGTGTTGCCAACTTGTTTTGATTACAATATTCAAGTATGATATCCAGGAATTGTTGCCCATACTTTTCAATCTTGGTTTCACCAAAGCCACTAATTTTCCTAAGATCCGTAAGCGTTTGGGGTAAATAGCTTGACATTTCATTTAATGTATTACTCCCGGCTACAATATAAAGAGGTAAGTCAGATTTTGAACAAATAATATCCCGAAGCTTCCGCAATTGCATGTGCAATGAGGGATGGGGGCTTTCTGTTTGGTGCTGGGCAGAGTTCGAATATGCGTTAATTGTAAATGCCGGAGTAATAAAATTTCGCTTCCATTGCTGAAAATCATCCAGTAAAAATCCTTGTTCAAGACCTTGCATCAAATATTTTTTGAGCGAAAAGAGCATAAATAACTCCTTAATACTATTGTTATATTCCTTTGCATGTAACCGGCTATCCGTAACTGCTACAGAGGTATTCAAAAAATTGATAATGTCATTGAGCCTTTCCTTAAAAAAACCTGCTGCTGCTTTTATCCGGTACTGGATCAGTGAACTTTCAGGTACTTCCAATAAAAAGAGACTTTTTAATTGGGCATTGAATTTTATCCCTACTTCCTGCACATCGTTAATTTTATTCTGCAAGTTTATTAGCCAGTTTATTGCTTCTGCGTTAAATGAGGATTGGTGCTCCTTCAAATATTCAAACAAGGCTTTGCCAATTTCTATCGTTAAAACAAAGTCAAAAACAGAAATTAAAACCGTCAATTGATAGTTTTTTCGTGCAATTTTCAATTCACTTTCCAGGAGATCACTTGAAGCCCGACTCCTGGAAAAAGCAACGATCCTTTTATCAATGCTAAGGCCGGAAGATCTTATTTTACTTTTTAAAACCATTCCGGACAAACTGGTGCAACGACTCAGAGCTACATACACCTGCCCGGCTGCAAAAGCTTCTTCAGCGTCAATGATCGCCTTTTCAAAAGTCAGTCCCTGGCTCTTATGGATAGTAATAGCCCAGGCAAGTCGTAAGGGATATTGAGTAAAGGAACCTATAACGTCCTCTTCAATTTTAGAGTTTGTTTTATTTACGTAATAATGAATATTTTGCCAGATTTCCCTGGTCAATTCAACTTCTTCATCTTCACCAGGACACAAAACGAAAATCTTTTCTTCTTCTATTCTTATGATTTTTCCGATTTTTCCATTAAAGTATCGCCGGCCACGATCCGCACCATCGTTTTTTAAAAACATAACCTGCGAGCCTGTTTTTAGAATCAGTCTTATTTCTGCCGGGTATGCCTTCTCCGAAAACTCTCCTGTAATTTCCGCATCAAAGACCTGCAGTTTTTCATTTATTTTTTGAAGTTGCTCTCCGTTTGTTAAATCAGCTTTTCGGTTATGCGTGGTAAGAATGATATACCCATCATCCTCCGTCCGACTAAATGCAGGTAGAAATCTGCTTTCAAGAATATCTGCTCCCTGGTCATCCAATTCATTATTACGAACCTGGTTAAGTAATGTGATAAATCGATCCTCGCTCTGGCGGTAAATCTTAGTAAACTCAATATAAACCGGGGGGTCTTCCAGAATTACCCGGCTATCGAAAAAATAAGGACTCTTATAAAATGCAGAAAGAATTTGCCACTCAGGGTCCCGTACTACTGGTGGCAATTGATACATATCGCCAATAAACAATAACTGAACGCCTCCAAACTTTTCTAACCTCCGGTGTCTTACATGTCGAAGAATAATATCAATTGCATCAAGGGTATCACATCGTACCATGCTTATTTCATCAATAATTAGTAGTTCGAGTTCCTGCATCACCTTTATCCTTTCGCTTGTTAGCCGAAGACGGCTTAATAAGGTATGCGGATCTGTAATGGAATCATTTTGGCCTGCCCTTTCTGATTCTGGTACAAATGGTGAAAAAGGTAATTGAAAAAAGGAATGAAGGGTGACACCTCCGGCATTAATTGCGGCGACGCCGGTTGGTGCAGTTACTGCCATCTGTTTAAAACAGTTTTGACGGATGTATTTTAGGAAAGTGGTTTTACCCGTACCTGCTTTGCCTGTCAGAAAAATATTACGGGAGCTTTGGTTAACCAGGTCAACGGCAATATTGAAAATAGTATTGCTGTTGTCGGGAATAATGGTTTCCATTACATTTTTGATTTAACCATAAATGAACGAGAATAAATGTTGGCGAAACTTGCATTTCATCAACTGTTTCGTCCTAAAGAGTACAAAAGTAATGAATGCATTTCGCCGATATTCTGGTTACTCCATTGCGGTAAAACATTCTTCAGGATATTCCTTAACTCTACCATATAACCAGGTTTAACAGTTGATAAGTTTGTCTTAAACTATTATATAAAAAGGCCACAGACAAACAGTTCAACACACAAGGTTTTATCTTGCAGGTCTCTGATCATCTGTGGCAATGTCAACTAAGCTTCAGAATTCTTAACCCCAAGAAGCAATAACTCACTTACCTGAACTTCAGTGACATATTTTTTATTGCCGTCCTTGTCATTAAAGCTACGGTTGATCAATTTGCCTTCGATGGCAACTTCTTTTCCTTTGTCAAGATACTTTTCAGCAATCTCAGCAACTTTGCCCCAGGCAATCACCCGATGCCATTGCGTCTCCGTTACCTTTTCGCCCTTGGCATTGCGGTAGCTTTCATTTGTAGCTACATTAAATGTGGCCAGCTTTTTACCGCTTTCCATTTGTTTTACTTCTGGTTTTCCACCCAGGTTGCCGATCAGTTGTACTTTGTTTTTTAAAGCGTACATAGTTGTAAGTTTTGCCCCCATCCCCTGAACGGGTGATGAGGATGTTTAAAAATCTTTTTTATTTCAATCGATCCAAGGCGCCGTCGGATTGACAAAACAAAGATGGGGGTCTGAAAAAGCCGGAGTCGGTTTTTAACCGTTTACTCCCGAAGCTAAACGTGTAAAAACGTTTGCACACGGATAAAAAGCATTAATTTAATTCCCTGAAACCTTTACCATGGCTGCATCCGAAACAAAAAAATGTATGGCCTGCGGCAGGCCATTAAAAGGCCGTGTCGACAAAAAATTCTGTGATGATAATTGCCGGAACAATTTTAATAACCAGCAAAAAGCCAAGGGAAGTCATAGTACTTATGTCAGAAACATCAATAATACGCTTCTGAAAAATCGTAAAATTCTGGAATCCATATTACCGGAAGAAGAAGAAACGGCAAAGGCCAATAAAGAGAAACTACAGCGCCTGGGTTTTCAATTTAAATATCTAACACATACATACACTACAAAAACAAGTAAGACCTACTATTATTGCTATGATTACGGATATCTGCCTTTGGAAAATGAGTGGTACTTAATAGTTAAGAAGAGAGATGATTAAACTTCTTTCATTGGTCGGGGATTGGGAGCGGGTTTCAGTAATAGAAAATACAAACTGTAAACTTAAAACCCCATCATTGCTGACGAGGTTTTTAAAGCGTGGTGTGGGGCGGGATCGAACCGCCGACACAAGGATTTTCAGTCCTTTGCTCTACCGACTGAGCTACCGCACCATCCTTTTCCCTAACGGGGCAGCAAAAATAAGAGATTACAGTAAAAATCTAAAATATAAATCCTTCGGCCTTCTTAATAACCTGAAGCCTGGTTTTACATTCCATACAGGCTTAAGAACTTAATCCGCATGATCTTAAGCTGCTCCCAATTGAAATTATATTCTGATAATTCCTCCTGTGCTGTCTGCAGCGAAGAGGTTTCGCAGGTCTTAAAATACTCAATGATCTCATCCTGGTCATCCTCATCCAGCATTTCGTCAATGGCATAATCAAGGTTGAGTTTGGTGCCGCTTGCTGCTATCGTTTCCATTTCCTCCAGTAATTCCTCAATTCTCCAGCCTTTATTTTTAGCAATGGTTTCCAACGAGACTTTCTTATCCGTATTTTGAATAATATAAACTTTGCTCCCACTCTTGTTCACCACGCTTTTCATCACAAAATCATCTGGCTTTTCGATATTGTTTTCCTGGACATAAGCTGCAATTAAATCGACAAAAGGTTTGCCATATCGCTTTGCTTTGCCTTTACTTACCCCCTGGCATTTTTCTAGCTCTTCCATAGTTGCAGGATACATAGTCGCCATATCCTGCAAAGTGTTTTCTAAGAAAATGACCCAGGGAACAAGCCCTACTTTTTTCGCTTCTTTATGCCTGAGCTCTTTAAGCATTTCAAACAACTTATCATCCAAAGCTGCTCCCGGTGTAACCACTTCGCCTTCTTCGTCATCCGCATCAGCATTATCGTAAAGATGATTCAATATTACCTTAAAGGATTTTGGTTTTTTTAGAAACGCCTCCGCTCTTTTCGTAAACTTCAGCACCCCATATTCTTCAATGTCTTTTGTAAGCATTCCCTCAAGAATCAATTGCCTGACCATTGATTGCCAGAAAAGATTATCCTTCTCTTTACCCGAACCAAAGATGTCAAGTCCATTATGACGAAACATTTGATTTTGTGGTGTCAGGCGACCCATAAGTATCTGTACTATATAATCTGTGGCGAATCTTTCATCCAGTCCCTTAATTACCTTCAATGCAATGACAGCCTCCTCCATAGCTTCTACTTTTTCCTTAGGAAACCTGCAATTATCACACTCGCCGCAATTTTCAATCTTAAATTCTTCTCCAAAATAGCTTAAAAGGACTTTGCGCCGGCAAACACCACTTTCAGCATATCCAACGATCTCATTTATGAGTTGCGCTCCTACTTCTCTTTCGCTTAATGGCTTATCCCGCATTAAATGCTCCAGTTTGCTGACGTCTTTGTGAGAATAATAAAGAATACACTTTCCTTCCAGGCCATCACGGCCGGCACGACCGGTTTCCTGGTAATAATTTTCAATTGATTTGGGGATGTTATAATGTATTACAAACCGGATATCGGGTTTGTCAATGCCCATTCCAAAGGCTATTGTAGCACAGATTACCTGCACATCCTCTTTCAAAAACTGGTCTTGCCTTTCAGAACGCAACTTACTGTCCAATCCAGCGTGGTAAGCAACAGCCTTAATGCCATTAGCCATTAAAATGCCTGCCAGCTCTTCAGTTGTCTTTCGGTTTAGCGTGTAAATGATACCGCTCTTATTTTTCATTCCTTTAATAAAACGAACGATACTTATATCCGTTTGATCCTTTTTGATCTTAGGAAGAATTTCATAATAAAGATTAGTACGATTAAAAGAAGATATAAATATATTGGGTTTATGCAGGTCAAGATTTTTGACAATATCACTCTGAACTTTAGGTGTTGCAGTAGCAGTAAGAGCAATAACAGGTATGTCGGGATTGATTTGGGTCATCATTTCCCTCAGCCTTCGGTATTCAGGACGAAAATCATGTCCCCATTCTGAAATACAATGGGCTTCATCAACCGCAAAGAATGAAATAGTAAGATCAGCGAAAAAATCAAGGTTCTCTTGTTTGGTAAGGGTTTCAGGAGCTACATACAACATTTTGGTTCTACCGCCCAACAAGTCGTCGTGAACCTCCTTTATTTCTTTTTTATTTAAGGTAGAATTCAGAAAATGTGCCACCTCGTTTTTGCTACTGTAACCTCTTACCAGGTCAACCTGGTTTTTCATGAGGGCTATTAAGGGAGAAACAATAATGGCTACGCCATCACTTACTAAGGCCGGAAGCTGGTAGCAAAGGCTTTTCCCGCCCCCCGTTGGCATGATAACAAAGGTATCATGACCGGCCATCAGCGATTCAATCACTTTTTCCTGGGTGCCTTTGAATTTATTAAACCCAAATTGATCTTGCAACTGAAGGTGCAGGTCGAATCTCTTTTTTTCAGTACTTTTTGGTTTTTCGGAAGGCGATTGTTTGAGTTTTGGCTTTTCCATTTTTGGAAGACCGGGTTTTCCAGTCAATTTTTTTTCTGTTGTTGATCCCATTACACTTTCTTTATTTACAAAATCATTTTATGGATTTTCAAATTTCAAATACAGATTTTATTAAGATACTCCTTTTTTACCCCTGACTATGAATATGATTTGCAATTTTATACACAACTAAACCTTTCAGCCCCCGAATTCATTTATAACAGATGGAATACAGACAATTGAATGTTTATATATCATTTCATAAAAATTATTTTAGCAGCTGTACTATCTTTTACAAGGATGGCGAATTTACTTAATCCGGGGTATCCCGGGCAAGATGAAGCGTTAAAGTTGACAAGCATAATCGGGGATAGTTATAATGTCAAAACCTC
Source organism: Chitinophagaceae bacterium (assembly GCA_041743125.1). Taxonomy (GTDB): domain Bacteria; phylum Bacteroidota; class Bacteroidia; order Chitinophagales; family Chitinophagaceae; genus Terrimonas_B. The sequence goes on along the minus strand of JBGTNK010000212.1, from coordinate 12,424 downwards.
TATTTTTGTCGCTTTATCTGCCGTAGCATCCTGTAAACGAAGAAGGCCAGTCTTTAACTATGTCAATTTCTATTAAAAAAATAGCCCTGCGAACGATCAACCTTGAAGCACAATCCATTTTAGGTCTCAATTCTTTTATAAACGACGATTTTGAAAAGGCTGTTTTTGCAATAGCTTCCTGCAAAGGCCGTGTTGTAATCAGTGGTATAGGTAAGAGTGCGGTAATATCTCAAAAGATTGTTGCTACACTAAATTCCACAGGCACCCCTTCCATTTTTATGCATGCCGCGGACGCCATTCATGGAGATATCGGAATTGTTCAGCAGGATGATGTTGTGATAATAATCAGTAAGAGTGGGGAAAGTCCGGAGGTAAAGGTTTTGGTGCCACTGATAAGAAATTTTAATAACGTATTGATCGGCATGGTAGGTAATACAGATTCCTTCCTGGCCAAACATTCAACCTATGTATTAAATACCACAGTAGAGCAGGAAGCTTGTCCCAATAATCTTGCGCCCACTACAAGCACAACGGCCCAATTGGTAATGGGAGATGCATTGGCCGTTTGCCTGATGGAATTGAAAGGTTTCAAATCTGAGGACTTTGCAAAATTTCACCCTGGCGGCATGTTGGGCAAAAAGCTTTACTTACGTGTATCAGACCTGGCTTCCGGCAACGAAAAGCCTCAAGTATTTCCCGGCCAGTCACTAAAGGAAGTGATAGTGGAAATGACACAAAAAAGATTGGGTGTCACGGCCGTTGTTGATGAACAAAATCATTTATTAGGAATAATAACGGATGGCGACCTGAGAAGAATGCTAAATACAACTACAAAAATCGACACCATTACTGCGGCCGATATCATGACAAGAAATCCTAAAGCAATTATGCCTGATGAACTGGCTGTGGAAGCATTGAATATGTTGAGAAAAAATGAAATAACACAATTAGTTGTTTTAGATAATGGTTTATATCTTGGTGTTATACATTTGCATGATTTATTAAAAGAAGGATTTATTTAACAAACGGGAAAAAAACAACTCTCCCTTCAAATCAAAAGACTAATTCTAGAAAATGAACAAACATCATTACGTTGCAATAATGGCCGGTGGAATTGGTAGCCGGTTCTGGCCTATGAGCAGAACTGCACTTCCAAAGCAATTTTTAGATATATTGGGTGTAGGTAAAACATTGATTCAACAAACATTTGAAAGATATAGCCAGCTTGTTCCGATTGAAAATATATACATAGTCACATCGAAAGAATATGTTTCTATAGTGAAGGAGCAACTACCGGCACTTCCTGAAATAAATATTCTGGCTGAGCCTTCCCGCAAAAATACCGCACCCTGCATAGCCTATATTGCATTTAAATTATTGCAAAAGGATCCTGAAGCGTTAATGATGGCGGCCCCTGCAGATAATTTGATTTTGGATACAGAAGCATTCCTTCAAACCGCAAGAAATGCCTTCAACTTTGTAGACAGCATTAATGCCCTTGTCACCATTGGAATAAAACCAACTACACCTAATACTGGTTATGGATATATACAGCATGAAGTGCCTGAAGTGGCCCCGGGGGTGCACGAAGTAAAAACCTTTACTGAGAAACCAAACCTGGAACTTGCCAAAACATTTCTTCTAAGTGGTGACTTTTTATGGAACGCCGGCATTTTTACCTGGAAAGTAAAAAATGTAGTTGCTGCTTTTGAAAAATTTCTACCCGAAATGTATGAGGTTTTTGCAGCAGAAAAATCCAGGTTCAATACGGAAGAAGAAACAGTTGCTATAGAAAATATATATCCTCAATGCACCAATATATCTATAGACTTCGGTATTATGGAAAAAGCCGACAACGTATATGTTATTCCGGCGAGTTTTTCGTGGAGCGACCTGGGTACCTGGAACAGTGCATGGGATAATGCAAAAAAAGATCAGTCCAATAACGCTACCACCGGAACAAATGTAGTAGCAATAGATACACAAAACTGTGTAATAAACGCTCCTAACAATAAGTTGCTTATGATTCAGGGACTTGAAGATTATATTGTAGTTGACACTAAAGATGTATTACTGATCTGCAAAAGAGAAAAAGAACAGGAAATTAAAGAATACGTTGCCGAAGTGAAGAAAAACAAAGGTGACCGGTTCTTATAAGAAATAAATACATTTCCTTAAAATACTTTTACCCCGATTCGTCGGGGTTCTTTATTTTTATGTACAAACCTTTCTATGCTGTCTTTTCCGATAAACAATATATTATTCCTTGATATAGAAACGGTGCCGCAATATTCTTCCTATTCGGAGATGCCGGAGAGCTGGAAATCTTTTTGGAATATCAAGGCAGGATATATTATCCGTAATAAGGAAGATGAATCCTTTGAAAGTGTGTATCCCCGTGCTGGTATCTATGCCGAATTTGGAAAAATAATTTGTATCAGTTGCGGGTTTATTTTAGGCGCAGGTGAGCATAAAAAAATTATTCTTAAATCTTTTTCCGGTAATAACGAACAAATTTTGCTGCATGAATTTAGTGATATGCTAAACAAATGGTCTGCAACTGAGCAACGTTTTTTATGCGGGCATAACGCCAGGGAATTTGATTTCCCCTATTTGTGCAGGCGGATGCTGATTAATGCTGTGCCCATTCCTTCCCTTCTCAATATATCAGGAAAAAAACCCTGGGAAGTAAATCATCTGGACACCATGGAATTATGGAAATTTGGTGATTTTAAAAACTATACTTCTCTTAACCTGCTATCCCATGCATTGGGCATCCAGACTCCCAAAGATGACATAGATGGCAGTATGGTATGGGAAGTTTACTGGAAGGAAAATAACCTCGATAGAATTGTTACCTATTGTCAAAAAGATGTAGTAACAGTAGCGCAAATTCTGTTGCGAATGATGGGCGAAACTTTGATAAAAGCAGAGAACATTGAAATAAAAGGATAAGCGTTACTAAATATTGATGTCTTATATAGCGGCCACATATCTGCTCCTACCTTATTCATTTCTGCTAACCACAAAACCATGCAAAGAACAAATTATTATTCTGGTGCCAAATGGGAAGACATTGTTGGCTACAGCCGGGCTGTAAAAATTGGAAACCTTATCGAAGTGACCGGGACAGTTGCGGTTGATGAAAATTCAATGGTAGTGGGTAAAAATGATGCCTATATCCAGACAAAATATATTATAGAAAAAATAGAGAAAATATTATTTCAGGCTGGTGCATCCCTTAATGATATCATCCGAACCCGGATGTTTGTTACAGACATTTCCCGTTGGGAGGAATATGGTAAAGCCCACGGAGAAAAATTCGGTAACATCAGACCCTGCACAACAATGATTGAGGTCAGTGCTTTAATAGATACGGATTTCCTGATAGAAATAGAAGCTACGGCTATTATTCAATAATTTTTCCTGCTATACAAAAATCAAAATCTTATAGGACAAGCACTTTTGCTACTAACTCTTGGTTTGCAGGGATTGTCTCCTTCCTGGTCATAAGAATTGTGGTCCCACACAAAACCCATCTCTGAACTCCCTGTTGTATATGAGTAGTTATTATTTCCCAACTGCGCATCATGTCCTACTCCTACTCTTACTTTATCCCTGCCATTACTTCTTCCCGATAAATTAAATGAAAGCGTAAGAGCTACAGCGTTCATATCCCTGAAATTTACATTTCCGCGATACCACAACCCCAGGCTAATATCATATTGATTTTGCGTAATTTCTATTCCCGCCTGGTAGCTATTATTCTGTGCCTGCCTGTAACCCAGCAACGCAAGGCTGTATGACCATACATGCTCCGGATCTGTATAGGTATACATTAGGTTGCCGCTCCATCTCACCGGCAATTGACTTCTGAAAGTATCTGAAGAGCCAGTTAGTGATTCATCGGGCCTGTTGATATGGTGAGCACTAAAACCAGTAAGCAAGCGGCTGTTTTCGGTAAGATTGTAATTAAAAAACATTCCTGCTGCAAAATCAGGAAACAGTTTACCACTATTAGCCGCAGGATCTGCTGACGAAACAGAGCCCGGAATGACTCCCCCAATATCTAATTCATCTGCAAAAACAAGTTTATTATAATCAATCTTAGTTTGTGCCAGTCCAAATTGAAGACCTCCTGTCCAAAACCATCTTGGCATTCCTCCGTTGGCGGCGGCACTTTCCGTTCCGGAACATACGCTATAGGCATATGATCCATAAATTCCCGTTTTCTTCAAATACCCCTCGCTGGATTTGGTTGCCAGCAATCCTATACCGCTGCTGATTTCAGGAATAAATTTATCAACCGAAAAAGCCATATAATTCATTTGGGATGGTATCGTCCACCAATGCCTGCGGTAAATGGCGCTAACCCGTAGATCATAATCGCCTGTACCGGTAGCCGCAGGATTCAAATTAACAGGAGATAAATAGGGTTGAGAATAAATAGGATCCTGTGCCCTGGTTTGCAAGTGCAAACAAAGAAGAAGTACTAGTATAAAAAATCTTGCTTTCTTAGTGGTAAAATTTCTATCCATAACAAATTATTTAATGATGGTAATGAACCCGGCTTTTACTGCTTTATTGCTGCCGGGGTATAACATTCCTTTCCATTCGGTTTCATTCCGGAACATGGCTTCTATCTGCCAGCTATAGGCATCTTGTTGTAAAGGTTTTCCGTTAAATGTGCCATCCCAGGGAACGTTAGGAGACCCATCAGCATTGATACTTGTAGTTTCAAATATTTTTTGTCCCCATGTGGTATAGATGCTCAATCGGTATTTTTTTAATCCTTTCCCTAAGGGCAAAAACTGTCTTAAACTGTTGTTGTTACAGCCAGGACACATGGCATTGGGAACTTGCAAATAACCCTGAACATAAAGGATTGTCACCTTAACCGAATCAGATGCCATACAGCCAGTAGCAAAATCTGTTACCAACAATTTCACTTTATATACTCCTGTATCTCCATATTGATAGGTAACCTCCTGCCCGCTCCTGGTTTGTAAAGATTTATCCCCCATATCCCACGAATAATTCTTTTGAGTACTGCCAGGAGTGATATCCTTGAAAGTAAATTCATAATCGGGTTGCTGTATTACTACAGACGGGCTTACCCGGATGGCTGGTACTGGCAAGGGTTGAAGAATTACTTTGCTCAATAAGGAGGTATCGGCACATCCGGCATTATTTTGTGCCGCTACCTGCACAGTAAATTCTTTCGCTACCCTGTTATTGAATGGTGCGTGGAATTGGTAACTGAAAGAATCCCGGGTTCCCTCAACATGATCATTAATGAGCCATTTATAATTTATAGCATCATGGCTTGCCTGGTTTGCCTTAACACTAAAATTAACCAGTGTATCCTGCTGGCAGGTGCTAATTTGCCTGGAATCGAAAGTAAGTTCCGGAGTATTGAATACTTCAAAATTATAGGTAGCGGTATCGGTACAACCCGCCGTAGAGTGAACAATCAACTTGACAGAATAACTACCCGCTTTATTATAAAGATGAGACGCATTAGGAGCCAGCAGCCTGATCTCTTTTTGGGTTGAGCTGCTATCATAAATTATCCACTCTACTAAACTAGCCATGCCCACATTCTTTGCCTCCACATTTAATACATAGGGTGTGCAGGTTTTTCCTGGTCCAACAATGATCTGTGCAGAAAGCCTATTAACGACCTTTACCAATTGGATGGCAGTATCTGAACAAACAAATCCCGATGCATTCACATTTTGAGCAACCAGCTTAACGGCATACACACCCGTATCTCCATAAGTATGCCGTCCCGAGTTAAAGGACGAATGGGTTCCATCGTCCCAAACCCAATTGTATGCATTGGCATTAACAGACAGGTTCGTTACAGCCACCGGTTGGCCAGTGCATAATTCTGCAGGATTAATATCAAACTTAGCTATAGGAGGCTCATATACAATTACAGTCCGCTCAATAGTTGTATCAGAACAATCATTCCTTAATCGTATGGTCACTTTATAATTACCGCCTTTTTTGTATTCATGAGAAACGCCGGCCTGGATGTTAGGTGTGATAACTAAGGGAGAATTATCACCAAAATTCCAGATTATTTCAGCCGCCCCTGTAGTGCTGTTATTAAAATTGACCCGGTGAGGAGCACAGCCTTTTAGCTCATCTCCATTTGCTGAAATGAATGGTTTTATTTCATTTGGCGACACTACAATGTTAATCATTTGTGTATCACGTCCACAACTGTTTTCGGCAATCAGCCTGACAGTATAAGTAGTAATGTTGCCAGTATTATAACTATGTTGTAATGTGACCAAAGAATTTGTTGTATCCGTTTTTCCATCTCCAAAATCCCAATAATAAAACTCATTATTTCCTAAAGACATGTTGTAGATTGAAAAATGAAATGGAGAACAACCCCTTGCTGTATCCACAGCAAACCTGGCTTTCGCATTTGCAAGAACTTTGACACTATCCCTGAAAAAGCTTGTATCGCAACCATTAGTTGCTGTAAGTACAATATGATACACCGTGTCCCGGAATAAAGAACTCGCCTGGAAAGAAACTGGTTCCGGCTGAATAGCATCAGAAGTTATTCCGTTACCAAAATCCCATGAAAAATCTATTTCGTTAAAGCGAGAAGACGTATTGGTAAACGATACGGTCAATGGTGCGCAAGAACTGGATCGGTCTTTAGTAAACCCGGCTGTTACAGACGGCAAAGCCATAAATGCTTTTTGCATACTGTCAGATTTACATCCGCCTTCACTGATAGTGACTAATTTTATGGTAACCTCTTTTCCGGGTTGATCAATATTATAAGATGGCACTTCGCCTATAGAATTAGAACCAATCAAAACATTATCTGCGTACCATTTATAGATACCGTTGGCTTCTGGAAAATGATTCACTTTTATCAGGCTATTAATATTCAATGGAGAACATTTAATAGTATCCGAAGCCAAAAACTCAGCCTTTGTATCCGGAATGACGGTTACTATAACATTTTGCTCCGCAGTACATCCGTTCGCTAATTCTCCTGTTACGGTATAGGTAGTTGTAGTTACCGGGGAGGCTACAACAATTCCGGATAGAGAATTATTTAATCCGGAAACTGGTGACCAAGAAAACTTATCGGCGCCATTAGCAGTCAATGTGGTACTGGTACCAATACATATTTTTGGTGAACTGGGTGCAACTGAAACAACCGGCTTTTTCCTGACTGTAATAATCACAGAATCTGTCTGGTTGCAATTTGCCCCCATTGATGCTGTCAGGTAGTATTTATAAGTGGTATCATTTGCATTTCCTTCATAAGCCAAATTAGCTGTGGGATTTTCAATGGATGAATTGCTTAGCCCGGTTTGTGGGGTCCAGTTATAGGAGACCCCGGCTACAGCGACCGTTCCTATTGCAGCAGGTTCTCCGCTACAAACAGAAACATTATTCCCAGCCTCTGCTACGGGTAATAGTACAATATTAATAGTCGTATTGACTGTGTCAGATAACATGCAACTACTATCCATTACAATTAATTGGATGGAATGAACACCACTAATCACATAAGATATATTCCCTGGTACAGGATCATATGAAAAACCAGGAAAACCATTTACAAATTTCCATTGGTAACCATATGGCCCGTTTGAATAACAACCACTAACCACAGCCGAAGGGTTAATACTGTTATTCACACACAAAGTTTTGGCCGCTGCTGAAACGCTTGCCTTTGGCGGAGCTTTAACATAAAACGTGTCAATAGCTATTGCTTCAGGACAACTGAGTAAAGAATTCGCCGCACTTACTGTAAGCTTAATGATGTATCTGCCCGACGGTATAAAATTGAAAGATGGATTTTTGCTGCTTGCCTTGGTTCCATTGGCAAAAGAAAAAGGATTTCCTACCGAAGCACCACATCCGGCGGCATCACTGTATTCAACTTCCCAATTATAATTATCCCTCTGGCAACCCGCCAAAGGGGTAGTATTATTCATCCCTATTGTAACAGGTCCGCAACTGGATTTCTTATCCATAGAAAAAGATGCCGTGGGCGGAATACGAACGCAGATAGTTTCCGTTGTACTATCCATCCCGCAACGATCATTATAGATGTAAATTTTCAGTCTATACATCCCGGTCTTTGTAAAACTGATCCCCAGTGAATTGCTGCCATCCGTCCAATAGAAACCATTTGTTGTGTTACCGTTTAATGAGCCAAGCCTGCCCGAAACAATCGTATATCCAGATGCAGGTGATATTGTCCAAACTTTTTTTCCTTTGTTCTCGCAGGTAGAAGAAAATGATCCCGTAGGAGTTACTACATTCCCATAGCTGGAAGTATTGTTTATTGTAACTGTATTATTAACACAAATGACAGGCGATGGAACATAGATACTTGGTCTTGGTTTACCGGAAACATAAATTGGAACCACAGATGCACTATTGGAGCCGCAAGGATTTTCAATAGTTAAAAAAGCTCCAAATGCATTGTTATAAGATTGCGCGCCGTTGTTGCTGGTAAAAGAGCAAGATCCGTATTTAAAATAATGGCCCACTATAGCTGGAGGGGCATGTTGAAATACCTGCGCCGCTGAACCATCATTAATAGAAAAAGAATAGGAGGTCCCCGGGGGATTGTTGTTGGAATTGGTGATTGCAAATCTTAATGAGTCGGAAGAACATATATCTGTATTACCCAGGTTGGCCAGGCCTCCGGCCGGAATAGTGCCGATAAAAACATTATATTTTTTTATACCTATACATCCATCCGGTCCCTTTACATTTACCGTCATAGTGCTACTGCCAAGTGGAAAGGTGTGACTAACCATTTCACCCGCCGGCCACGTAGAAAAAACAGAATCAGGCGTTCCATCCCCCCATTGAATTTTATAGGAAATGTTTTGCGAAATGGTGGTGGACTCGTTAGTGAATTTAAAAGTATAGAATGGAATATTATTACATTTTTTAAAAGTGGAGATACCATTGAATGTTCCAAAGTTTACAGAAGGTTCGCCATTGCCTATTGCAGCATCCGGAACTCTTTTAATGGTGATTGTCTTTGTTATTGAATCTTTACAGGCATTCACATTGGTCGTTACCAATTTGATGTTAAAAGGCTGAGTTCCGGGCAGGCCAATTGCAGATAAAAATTGGTGAGACGGGTCTTTAGCAATACTACCTGTGCCATCATCAAAAGACCAATCATAAGTAAGAGGTGCTCCTGTGGTTGATTTATTCGTGAATTTAATATTTTCATTACCGCATACATTGCTTGCAGAGAAATCAAAATTTACAACAGGCTTTACACTGGATACACGAACTATGATGAACATAGAATCAGCAAAAATTCCGGCAGCCACTTTTTGAAAAGTGGTATCATAACCATTCGTATTATACGCTACTGTAAAGGGTCCAATACCCTGAGCAGTATCAGTGGATCCGCCTTTAAATTTCCAAAAAATATTAAGTGACCCTTGCGCCATACTTTGGTATACAATAGTGCCTCCACGACAAACATTAATTGTATCACCATGAACTAAAATTCTTCCGTTTGCACGGATACCGGCAACTATCTGGGAATTAGCAGCAAAACTTAAGAGGAACATGGCTGTGCATAGCACTACCTGGTACAGAGTAGAGTTCTGTTTCATAAGGGTTATGTTACGGTGAAGGCAGGTTACCCGGCCGGGCAATCCTAGGTATTGGGATTAATCCACTACGGAAGTGGAGCACAAGATATAAAAACCATGAAGTAATGCAAACATTTAAACAAATTAATATATTCGTTGTAACTTATGATAGACGCTGGTTGTATAGTTTAAATACTTGTTTTCAAATGAATATAGAACAATTAAGAGAGTATTGCTTGTCAAAAAAAAACACGGAAGAATCGTTTCCCTTCGGTCCAGATACCCTTGTATTCAAAGTTGGCGGGAAAGTTTTTTTTCTTTTGACCCTCGATAATGAAGACCTCCGCTTCAACGTAAAATGTGAACCCGAAAAAGCTGTTGACCTGAGAGAACAGTTTCCCTGCGTATTGCCCGGTTATCATATGAATAAAAAACATTGGAATACTATTATGGCAGACGGATCTGTCCCCGACAAGCTTTTAAAGGAATGGATAGACCATTCCTATCAACTAATAGTAGCTGGTTTGCCAAAGAAAATAAAGGAACAATTATCGCAACATTAAAAGCCTGGTCCGTAATTGAATTATATCGTATCGTAACTTTCTTTATCAACGATAAACTCTCTCTCGGATTCTTCAACTGAAAATTATCCGGTAAGGAAATTCTATTCCTCCTGTTTGTTCTCAATCCTTCCATCTTGTTACAAACAACTAATTTTACCTGCATTGTTTATTAATCATGGTAAAAAAAATCAGCAGCAAACTTCCATCCGTAGGTACCAGCATTTTTACAGTTATGAGTGCTCTGGCCACTCAATATAAAGCAGTCAATCTTGGCCAGGGGTTCCCGGACTTTCCAATGAACAAAGAATTAATTGATCTGGTTGCTGATGCCATGAATAAAGGATATAACCAGTATGTGCCTATGAAAGGATATTCTCCCTTATTGGATGTACTGGCAGAAAAAGCCTATTCTTCTTATCAAACAAACCTGGATGCAGCATCGCAGATCACTATTACACCTGGTGGCACCTACGCTATATATACCGCACTAACAACAATTCTTCAACCGGGTGACGAAGTGATTATTTTTGAACCTGCATATGACAGCTATATCCCTAATGTGAAAATAAACGGCGCTGTGCCGGTACTGATCAATTTAAAATTTCCGGAATATAAAATAGATTGGAAGGAAGTGAGGGAAAAATTAACCTCCAGAACAAAAATGATTATGTTGAACAGTCCGCATAATCCCACTGCTTCTGTGTTGAGTGAAAATGATATGTTAGAATTAAGATCTCTTGTAAAAGATACCAATATTTTTATACTGAGTGATGAAGTATATGAACACCTGATTTTTGATAACATTCCCCATCAAAGTATTTTACGCTACCCTGATTTGTTACAAAGAAGTTTTGTTTGCTTCTCTTTTGGAAAAGTTTATCATTGCACAGGCTGGAAGTTGGGTTATTGCATTTCTTCTCCTGAACTTATGTCCGAGTTCAGAAAAGTTCATCAATTCAATTGCTTCTCCTGTCATTCGCCTTCCCAGGTTGCATTGGCCACCTTTCTTACAAACAAAGATTCTTATTTATCCTTAGCTAATTTTATGCAGGCAAAAAGAGATGCCTTCATCCACCTGATGAAAGACACCCGGTTTACCTTGCTCGACAGCAAAGGGAGTTATTTTATCTGTGCAAAATATGATAGAATAAGTGATGAAAAAGACGTGGACCTTGTCACCCGCATGACAAAAGATTTTGGAGTAGCGGCCATCCCTGTTTCTGCGTTTTATGAAAACCATACAGATAATAAGGTGGTTCGTTTTTGCTTTGCAAAAAAAATTGAAACGCTGGAAGCAGCAATAGAAAAATTAATTAAATTATAATCCAGTGTTTCTTATTGTGAAAATTAAAGCAGGTAAATGATACCTCTTTTTATTAATATGCCTGTGCCTTATTTTTTTTCAAAAATAGTGCGCATATAAACAGAACGCTTTCCTTTTGTCCGCGGAATAAATCTGTTGCCGGTCAACCGTAAGTTTGGACTAGTATGAAACATTTTGTACAATAATTTTTTCTCCCTGCATATCAGGTTTTTTTGAATTATCTTAGATATCCACGATCAAATATATCGCAGACCTTGAAAATTTTTGGTCAGGATTTTATCCCTAATAACTGAATTAGTTTTTATGGCTGAAATAAATTTAACTGGTAAACAAAACTTTTTTGGCAGCACCAATCGCAAAGATGTATGGTGGCTTCGCCCGCTGATCATTTTTATTTGCCTTACTGCTTTTGTTATCTATACAACATGGGCAGCCCTACAAGCTGAACATTACTATTACCAATCTTATCTTTCACCTCTTTATTCACCTGAACTTTTTGGCGATTCACAGCATAGCTGGTTTGGCCCCAAACCTTCCTGGTGGCCAGGGGTTTTACCCTGGTCTCCGGCATTGTTAGTTTTATGGGCTCCAGGACTCTTCCGACTTACCTGCTATTATTACCGCGGAGCCTATTATAAATCGTTTTGGCTAGACCCTCCCTCCTGCACCGTAACAGAGCCGAGAAAAAAATACCGTGGAGAAAACTCTTTTCCGCTGATCATACAAAACATACATCGCTATTTTCTTTATGTCGCTTTATTCTTTTTACTTTTTTTAGCCAGTGATGTATGGAAGGCTCTCTGGTTTACTGATACTTTAAATGGTGAGAAATCTTTTGGTTTAGGCGTAGGTACATTGGTATTAGCAGCTAATGTTGTCTTTCTCGGCGGGTATACCTTTGGATGCCATTCCTTGCGCCA
>JBGTNK010000211.1:0-46020 GCA_041743125.1 Chitinophagaceae bacterium | reverse complement strand
CGTCCATTGTTGATATTTTTGATTCGATGATCGTCTCTTTCGTTAGGTATTTTTTCTCGTCTTTACTACTGTTCTTCTTCGTAATCTGACACAAATGTAATGTTGACTTTACGTTTTTGCAATAGTAGAACCACTTTTTTTTTAAAAAATTATTGAGCAGGATCACTTCTTCTGTCTTTCAAAAAATTCAAAAAATGCCCTGATTTGTATTTTCCCAGGACGGAAAAAGAGCCAATTATCAGGTATAAATAATTGTTTTTAAATTATTTAAAATGATGAGCCGCCCCGCGACTAACTAAAATTTGGGCTGGAGGAAAATGGGGGATAGGAGGTAATCTACCTAAATATTACACTTATTTAATAAAACCAGATTTTTTGGTCTAATTATACATTAATTGGAAAATTATCCCGTTCAGGCATCCTTCCCGTGGCATTGTTTGTACTTTTTCCCACTTCCACAGGGGCAGGGATCATTTCTTCCAATCTTTGGACCTACTTTAACCGGTTCCCTTTTTACGGCAGTATCCGTGCCGCCTCCAGGTTCAAAACGATCTTTCTCATTAGCTGCATAGTCGCTTCCTGCAGAGTCGATCTCCTCTTTATTAGCCCGCATTTTACTATAGTCTGTTTTTTCAGGGCGGCCTTCTTTCAGTTGGACATTTTCCTGCTGAATAGGTATGGATGCATGACTCAGGAAGGAGACAATATCTTTATTCACTTCAGCATCCATATTTTTAAATTGCTGAAAAGCTTCTACTTTATAAATAACCAACGGATCCTTCTGTTCAAGGTAAGCAGTTTGTACGCTTTGTTTCAGGTCGTCCATGGCGCGGAGATGTTCTTTCCACGCATCATCAATAACCAAAAGAGTAATTGTTTTTTCTAAAGACCCTACCAGTTCCTCCCCATTTGAGGATAGCGTTTTATGCAATGAGGCCAGTACATTCAATCCCTTTCTTCCGTCAGAAAAAGGAACAACCACATTTTCGATATGACTACCCTGGGTAAGTTTTATATTTTTGAAAACCGGAATAGCCTGCTTCATTACAATTTCTTTATGCTTCGCATAATTGTCAGTAGCCTCATTGTATAATTTATCGATAAGTGTGTTTAAGTCACTCCTTTTAAATTCATCTTCTTCAATCTTTGTATCTAAACCAAAATTGACGATGCAGGCCATTTTAAAACCTTCAAAGTCTTCCTGTTCACGAAAGCCGGTTATTAATCCTTCAGAAACAACTGAAAACGCATTATCAAGGTCCAATGCGAGGCGGTCTCCAAATAAAGCATGTTGCCGTTTTCCATAAATTACATTTCGCTGCTTATTCATTACATCATCATACTCCAATAAGCGTTTGCGAATACCAAAGTTATTTTCTTCCACTTTCTTCTGAGCCCGCTGTATACTATTGCTGATCATGCTGTGTTGAATTACATCACCTTCCTTATAGCCAAGCTTATCCATCATCGCTGCAATTCTTTCGCTACCAAACATACGCATCAGGTCATCTTCAAGGGAAACGTAAAATTGAGAACTACCGGGATCTCCCTGGCGGCCGGCCCGTCCACGCAATTGCCTGTCTACCCTTCGGCTTTCATGCCTTTCCGTTCCGATGATTGCCAAACCGCCGGCTTCCTTTACACCGGGTCCCAGTTTTATGTCAGTACCCCGTCCGGCCATATTGGTAGCAATAGTTACGGCTCCGGCTAAGCCAGCCTCGGCAACAACCTGCGCTTCCCTGGAATGTTGTTTAGCGTTTAGTACATTATGAGGAATCTTTTTTTGTTGCAACATCCTGCTAAGTAATTCACTTACTTCCACTGAAGTGGTACCTACCAGGATCGGTCTTCCTGCATTTCTTAATATTTCTATTTCATCAATTGCAGCCCGGTATTTTTCACGCTTGGTTTTATATACCAGATCCTGCTTATCATCCCGAACCATTTTCAAATTGGTTGGAACGTTAACGACATCTAATTTGTAAATGCTCCACAACTCAGCAGCTTCGGTTTCAGCGGTTCCTGTCATACCAGCCAGCTTGTGATACATCCGGAAATAATTCTGTAATGTGATAGTGGCATAGGTTTGTGTAGCCGCTTCAATTTTTACATTTTCCTTAGCTTCTAATGCCTGGTGCAATCCATCGCTGTAACGGCGACCATCCATAATACGTCCGGTCTGTTCATCTACTATTTTGATTGCGCCGTCTACTACCACATATTCTACATCCTTTTCAAAAAGTGTATAGGCTTTCAACAATTGCTGAACAGTATGGATACGATCTGCCTTTTGTGCATAATCATTAAGAAGGCTTTCTTTTTGGAGTAATATTTCTTCAGCAGATAATCCACTTTTTTCTACTTCGGCAAGTTTTACTCCAATATCCGGGAGTATGAAGAAATCAGGATCCTCCCCGGCCTTTGTAATAGTGTTGATACCTTTATCAGTCAGATCAACAGAATTACTTTTTTCATCAATTTGAAAAAGCAATTCCGAATCAACAATGTGCATGTTTCGCATCTGGTCCTGCAGGTAAAAATTTTCAGCTTTCTGCATTTTTACCTTAATTCCCGGTTCACTCAGGAATTTAATAACAGGTCCGTATTTTGGAAGTCCGCGATGGGCACGAAATAAATAAAGTCCACCCGTTTTTGGATCATCTTCCCCTTTTTCAAATAATCTTTTTGCCTCGTTAAGACAGCTTCTAACTATTTTTTCCTGTTCCTGTACTATTTGTTGAATTCTTGGCTTATGCGTATGATAATGCTGATCTTCCCCCCTGGCTACAGGACCCGAAATGATTAGCGGCGTTCTTGCATCATCAATCAAAACGGAATCTACCTCATCTACCATGGCATAGTGGTGTTTGCGCTGTACCATTTCCAGAGGATTGTGCACCATATTATCCCGGAGATAATCAAAACCAAATTCATTATTTGTGCCATAGGTAATATCGGCCAGGTAGGCTTGTCTCCTTTCATCGGTATTAGGCTGATGTTTATCAATACAATCAACTTTGAGCCCAAGCCACTCAAACAAGGTTCCGTTCCATTCCTGGTCACGACGGGCCAGGTAATCATTTACGGTTACTATATGAACTCCTTCACCGGGTAAAGCGTTGAGATAAGCGGGCAAAGTGGATACAAGTGTTTTTCCTTCACCCGTAGCCATTTCGGCGATTTTTCCTGAATGCAGAACGGCACCACCAATTAACTGTACATCATAGTGCAACATATTCCAGCTGACGATGCTTCCTCCTGCTGTCCATGTATTTTTAAAAATTGATTTGTCGCCTTCTATAGTGATATATTCTTTTTTAACACTAAGATCTTTATCCATTGGGGTAGCGTTGGATATCATTTCGGTATTTTCTTTAAACCTGCGGGCTGTTTCCTTTACCACTGCAAAGGCTTCAGGGAGAATTTCTTCAAGAATCTCCTCAATTTGTTTATCCCGCCCTTTTTTTAGCTTGTCCACTTCCTGGTAAATATTGTCCTTACCCACCAGATCATTAAAAGGGAGAGCTGCGGCTTCTTTATTTTTCCCCGCTATTGTTTCATCTGTAGATATCAAATGCGTTTTAATACGCTGCCGGAATTCATCTGTCTTATTTCTTAACTGGTCATTACTTAATGTAGAAAAACTGGTAAAATGCTGATTGATCTTTTCAACCAAAGGCTGGATCTTTTTAACGTCTTTATCCGACTTGTTGCCTCCAAATATCTTGGAAAGAAAACCCATCATATATATCTTATTGAATAATGTAAAATTGGAATAAATGAAAAATTTACCGGTCAAAAAAGATGCTACATATTGAAGCAGGCCAATTTGACAGGGGCAGCAAAGATAACGGAATTGAAGGTGCTGAAGCAAGAGTATGAGCGGTGGTAGTTAGGGTTTGAAAGTAAAATGCCGGAATAAAAATCAACCGCTTAATTTTATTTTTAATCAGGTTTCTTTCTCTGAATTCAACCCTACTCAATTTGGCTCGTTGTTTTCTTTTTAAACTTACTATTACAACTCCAATTAAATAAACCAAAAATAATATGGGGAAAAACATTTTTATTATTTTATTGTGTATTGTTCTTATACCTCATTACAGATGTTTAGATAAGGACAAGAAAGAAAGGATGGATATCAGTAGCCAGGCAGCGGTATATTTTGATTACAAAATTTGGGTTGATGAAGAAAGCAATGCGGCAACCGGTGTTTTAAGATTCAGAAAAAATGGAAGAGCGGGGAGTACAATTTTAATCGAAAATCTGGGTAAAGTGGAATTTGATGGACAAATAGTGCACCCGGATAGTTCAAAGATGAATGGCATTTATTATGAAATAAGAATTCCTAAAGAAAATTGGGAACAGAAACACAGTATTGTCTATACGCATCCGGATCAAAGACAATTCAAAGAAGAATTCACCCTCCCTGTAATTTCTTTAATAACTGAAATTCCTGCAATCGTAAGGCGGAAGGATCTTCTTTTAAAAATGGAAGGCATTGAATCAGGTAAAGTTGTTAGGGTTATTCTTACTGACACTGCCTTTTACAGCAGGGATATTGATAAAACAGATACGATTCGCCAGGGTCGTATAACCTTGTCGCAGCCAGACCTGGAAAATTTAAGGAATGGTCCGGTTTACCTTGAAATTTTTATGGAAGTTGAACGGCCCTTGAAAGAAACAACAAGGGCTGGAGGACGATTTTCCCTTACTTACGGTTTAAAAAGAGAATTTGAGTTAAAGGATTAATATGCCCTGCAGTTTCCGGGGATTAAATATTGAAGAACTTTCTTCAATCCTCTATGGATTTTAAACGGTCAGTCTGTACTTTTGCGACCTGAAAGCAGGGACAGGCTGAAAATGATTAATCATTGGTTAGCGATAACTAACAATTAATGTTTTTTTAGCCTGCATAACATACCACTGGTTTCAATTTTATATCATAAATATTTTCCAATGGCAGGCCAATTAAAGGAAGTTCGGAATCGCATTAAATCAGTTCAAAGTACGCAGCAAATTACCAAGGCTATGAAAATGGTAAGTGCTGCTAAGCTCCGCCGGGCCCAGGATGCCATAGTTCAGATGCGTCCTTATGCAAAGAAATTGCAGGAATTGCTAAGCAATATTGTAAGTAATAGTGAAGGAGAAGTAGGAATGGCCCTGGCGGCCGACCGCCCGATAGAGAAAGTATTAATGATAGTAATTACAAGCGACAGGGGCCTGGCGGGAGCTTTTAATGCGAACGTGATAAAACTGGCTAAATTAACTATAGCTGAAAAATATGCTCAGCAACATAAAAAAGGGAATCTGACCATCTGGAATATCGGCAAAAAAGGATACGAACATTTTACAAAAAATAATTTCAAAACGGATGCGGCTCATAGAGATATTTTTCTTCAATTGACCTTTGAAAATGTACAGAAAGCCTCACAGGCAGCTATGAAGGCCTTTGAGGAAAAGCAAATTGATGTAGTGGAGATTGTATATAGCCAGTTTAAGAACGCCGCAACCCAACGGTTTGAGGTAGAAAGATTCTTGCCAATTCCTAAAGTGGAGAAGAAACCAGGTGACAAAAAAGCCGATTTTATTTTTGATCCTTCAAAAGAAGAACTTGTTAAGGAGCTGATGCCAAAAATCCTGAATACACAATTATTTAAAGCTGTACTGGATTCAAATGCTTCAGAGCACGGAGCCCGGATGACGGCCATGGATAAGGCAAGTGAAAACGCCAATGAGTTGTTACGAAATCTTAAAATATCATACAACCGGGCAAGGCAGGCCGCCATCACTACCGAACTTACGGAGATTGTAAGCGGGGCTGCAGCTCTGCAGGGCTAAGCCCCAAAGTCAGCCACAATAACAATATATCAATATAAAAGGCGGTAGCATGATAATTGTATGTTGATAAATGTGTTTTCATCTTAAGTAGGGTGATTGTACATTCGCTACCATAGCCAAAACATAAAACTTTAATTCTTTTAAAATTTTCGTCATCTGAATTCCTGTTTACATTTAAGCGTTCGCCAGATGATTATAAAATTCTCTTAGCAGGGACCTTTGCATGGAAATAACTAATCTAATACCGCATATTGAGGCCTTAATATTTGCCAGTGATAAACCAGTGACCAGTTTGGATATTACAGACTTGCTTAATAGTGCGTTTGGATTTATGGAGGATAAAATATCGCTGGACCAGGTGGAGGCGTCTATTGAAGGGATTAACGAAAAATATGACTCAGAATTTTATCCGTTTGAATTGAGCCAAAGTGGTGGCGGCTGGCAGTTTCTTACAAAAAAGGAATATCACAAAACCGTAGCGCAACTTAATGGCGACAAATTTTTAAAAAGACTCTCTTCTGCTGCCCTTGAAACTCTCTCCATCATTGCATACAAGCAGCCGGTGACAAAAGGTGAAATAGAATCTATTCGTGGAGTAAGCTCAGATTATGCGGTTCAAAAACTGTTGGAAAAGGAATTGATCGTTATCAGCGGACGCAATGAAAAAATGCCCGGCCATCCATTAGTATATAGCACATCCAAAAACTTTATGGATTATTTTGGGATCAATTCAGCCGACGATTTGCCTAAAATAAAAGAAGTGCTGGCAGACCAATTAGTGGAGCCTACCATTATAAAAGATGCGGATATACCAGCGGAAGAAACAAACCCAGGTGATAACGAAGCTGATGTTTTGCTTTCTGTATCTGAAGAAGGCGAGTTAGTTGATAAATCTTAAGGGCTCCCTTCGCATCACCTATCTATTTTTTTAAAACTTCAGTAAATAAGCAAGGAATTGTATAACCCTTCTTTTTGGAGAAAACAGGGAGGTGGCTGTATCTTCGTCACTTATGTCCCATCAATTGTCCCCTTCGCAATTAATTCAAGTAGCTGAAGATTTTGGTTCGCCGGTTTATGTCTATCATGCTGAAAAAATAACTGAGCAATATAATAAACTCACGACTGCCTTTAACGGAAGTAATGTGGTGTTTTTTTATGCCTGTAAGGCTTTGACCAATATTAGCATCCTCAAACACATAAAATCCCTCGGAGCCAGGATAGATTGCAGCTCGATCAATGAAGTAAAACTTGCCATGCATGCAGGTTTTGTTGCTCAT
Source organism: Chitinophagaceae bacterium (assembly GCA_041743125.1). Classification (GTDB taxonomy): domain Bacteria; phylum Bacteroidota; class Bacteroidia; order Chitinophagales; family Chitinophagaceae; genus Terrimonas_B. The sequence continues at coordinate 38,905 of JBGTNK010000211.1, read as the reverse complement.
GAAATTCTATATACTTCAAATGGGATAGGGTTTGATGAAATAATGGAGGCCAGGGATTTGGGAGTTCATATTAATATTGACAGTCTTTCCAATCTGGAAAAATTTGGTAAAACCTACGGCCATAGCTACCCTGTAGGTGTTCGCCTTCGGCCTAACATATTGGCCGGAGGAAATATCAAAATTTCTACAGGGCACGATAAAAGTAAGTTTGGAATACCGGTGGAACAAATCAAGGACTTATTGCATATTAAAGAAACCTACTCTTTATGTATCAACAATCTTCATATACATACAGGTAGCGAAATAAAAGATGTTGAGGTTTTTGTAAAGGGAATAGAAATTCTTTTTGATATTATTCCTCATTTTACAGAATTAAAATCGATTGACCTGGGAGGAGGATTTAAAGTTCCTTACAAAGCAGGTGATGCAGAAACGGATATGGTCCTGCTTTCACAAAAAGTGAAATCAGCCTTCGATAGTCATCCCCTGGCAAAGGACCTGCAAATATGGTTTGAGCCCGGCAAGTTTTTAGTTAGTGAATGCGGCTATTTTATAACCAGGGTAAATGTGTTAAAAGAAACGGCCGCCACCACATTTGTGAGTATTAACAGCGGCTTCAATCACCTGATACGCCCAATGTTTTATGATTCCTACCATCACATTCAAAATATAAGTAATCCAGTAGGAGAAGAAAAAAGTTATTCGGTAGTAGGCAACATTTGCGAAACAGACACTTTTGCCTGGGATCGTAAATTAAATGAAGTACGGGAAGGCGACTACCTGGTATTTTATAACGCCGGAGCTTACGGTTTTGAAATGTCCTCTAATTTTAATTCCCGCTATAAACCCGCTGAAATATTGATGAAGAAAAACCATCCGGTCCTTATACGGAAAAGAGACGAATTGAATGATTTACTTCGTAATCAACTTGAAATCGTATAATTACCCGCTATTAATACTATATATCTTTCTTTTTTCATTCCAGGAAATAAAATATGTCATTTTATAAATCTGCCGGGGAATGGATTGCGTAATTACTATCAACAACTATAGAATCGGAATCATCTGGTAATTAGTATTTAATCAATTTTTAAATTTTTAGTGTATGCCTAAGATCATTGAATCTGGGAACGGAACACTTTTGCCCCGTGTAAACAATATAGCAGTCTCCCGCCGGAAATTTCTTGGCTATGGTGCAGCTGCTGCTGTACTGGCAGTGGGTGTTTCAGCCTGTGATAAAAACGACAACGATGAGATGCCTTCTGATGGAGTCAACCTTGGCTCCGGAGACTTTGGTATCTTAAATTATGCTTATGCGCTTGAGCAACTTGAAGCCGCATTTTATGCAAAAGTAATCGCCTCTCCTTATGGAAGCATGCCGGCAGCCGAAATGGCTTTATTGTCGGACATCCGCGACCATGAAATTGCCCATCGTGAGTTCTTTAAAAATGCGTTGGGCTCTAATGCCATCGCAGGATTAACTCCAGATTTCAGCAAAGTTGATTTCTCTAGCCGCGCCAGTGTACTAGGAACGGCAAAAGCTTTTGAGGATCTTGGTGTATCTGCCTATAATGGAGCAGGTAAACTTATCACTAACCCGGCCTACCTGGTTATCGCAGGAAAAATCGTTTCAGTAGAAGCAAGACATGCTGCCTACATCAGGGATTTAATCAGTAATGGAACCTTTGCCTCAGACTTAGATGCCAATGGATTGGATAAAAGTTTGGATCCCGCAGCTGTTCTTGCCATTGCAAATACTTTCCTCGTTACAAAAGTTACCGGAAAAAATTTACCTACCTCTTAAATTTTATTTTTATGAATGTCAAACATATTATAAACGAAATAGAAAAAGTGGACCCGGACGTTTACGAGCGACTGGATACACGACGCAATGCGATGAAGCAATTTTCGGGCATTGCCGGAAAATTAGCCCTGGCTGCGGTGCCTATGGCACTGGGCAGTATGTTCAAAAAAGCCTATGGTCAATCAGGAAATGGCTTATTTGATATTTTGAACTATGCATTAACCCTTGAATACCTGGAAGCAAAGTTTTATTCTATGGGAAATGCTGCAGTAGCTGCTGGTTCATTATCGGTTCCATCTGAAGCTGCAAAAATGGCCCTGATTAATATCGGTGCGCATGAAACGGCTCACGTTAATTTTCTGAAAAAGGCGATTACAGATTCTGGTGGTCAAGCCGTTGCGGAGCCTGTTTTTGATTTTACTGCAGGCGGTGCTTTTGCTGATGTATTCACAAACTATGCTTTATTCCTTGCCGTGGCTCAAACTTTTGAGGATACCGGTGTAAGAGCTTATAAAGGCCAGGCAGCTGAACCTGCATTGATGGCAAACAATGATGTATTAACGGCCGCTTTGAATATCCACTCTGTGGAAGCAAGACATGCATCACACGTACGCCAGATGCGTAAGGCCAACGGTGGCTTGGTTCCTGCTGGGGTGAATGTAAAGCCATGGATTACCGGTAAGCAAAGTGGTATTGGAACAACAGCGGTGCAGGCAAGTTATGATGGAGAAGAATTAACAACGCAGGCAACGATCAATATCGTTAATATTAATGGAATGTCTATTTCAGCAGATGCAGCATCAGAAGCATTTGATGAGCCATTGACCAAAGCTCAGGTGCTGGCCATAGTGGATCCTTTTATAGTAGGGTAATTTTTTTAGAGTGAATATTTCCAGAAAGGGTTGTGCCTGTTAAATGGTGCAACCTTTTTATTTCATAAAATACCCGGGAAATGGTTAATAGATACAAAGAAGTTAAGAATCTTCATCGTCTGTTCCTTTCTTCCTGTGCTTGCCGATATTGAATTTTTTGTGCCTGTTTTTCTTAAACTTATCAGGCCCCATCCATTTTAAAATAAGGTACATGGCTACAATGACAATAATAAGAATAATAAAAATGGTCATTAATCCGGTTTTACAAGGATTATAATTGTTGTTTTTGCAGTCATAGGTAAAGTTCCTCCCATAGCTTCAGTTGTGCCATTAGAAATAGTGGTAATTAGTTTTTCCTTTACAATACCAGTGGATTTGTCAACGATGACCTTGCCGGTGCTTGTGCTATTAATGGTAGTCGTGGTTTCCCTCCCCATCATCATTGCTTTTGTATGGCTGACGGCAGTACTATTAAATTCAATAATCAGGGTTGTATCTGTTATGTCAGATAATGAATAGTGCATTATATATTTCCCGTTTTCTTTTTGAAGAGAATCGGTCCATCTTTCACCTTTTTCAACCGTTCCGGAGGGTACTATTTTGAAAAAACTGCTTTCTCCTTTTTGCGGAGGATAAACTACCTCAAAAATCTCATTAAGCATCTGGAGAACAATAGTAAGTCTTTCATCGGACCTCAATGCCTCCATTTTTTCAGGTTGTATCCTAATAACTTTTCCATTCGTATCAATCGTCATATCATAGGTTTTGCTCAATATCTCTTTAACAGGCTGTCCAAATTGTCCGGCCATATCTTGTTCGTTATCTGAATCAAACTTGCGTTCCTGACCCATGCCCTTAAATTCAAACGTTATTTTATTTGCCTGGTGATGCAGGGTTGTGTTTCCAGGGGTTATATCCTTTACTTTATAATTATGCAAAGCTGTGCCGTGTGCGGTAAAATCAATAGCATTTTCCATTACTTGCTGCGTAACAACAGTACTTATCTTCATATCAATCGAAAACGCCTGGTCCTCTTTAAAGATAAGTTTACCAGAAATCACCTGCCCTTTCAAAGCATAATTGAAAAATAAAAAAATAAAAAATAATAAAGCTTGATACATATTGAAAACGGTATTCAGTAAAAGTGACGAAACTTCCTTGAAAAAAGTGCGGATCCTGGCAAAATATATTTTTGATTTACTAACAGCAGGGAAGAAGATAAACGTAAACATGCCACGAAGTATGAATTTTTCCCCATGGCGATGAAGTTTTCATCTAACCGTTGTAATGTAAATAAATTACTTTCGGGTCTTCGTCTGTCTCAAACTTAAGTTATGAATACCTACGCTGAAAATTTTATTCAAAGAATAAAGCATCCGTTGAAATTCAGGATCTTTTTGTTCATGAAATTACCCAGCGCTTTTTTTTCCGGTGTTCGTATTCGTGAAATAAGTGATAAACATTGTGTAGTGACAGTACCCTTCAAATGGTTTTCACAGAACCCCTTTAAATCCACCTATTTTGCCTGTCTTTCTATGGCTGCTGAATTAAGCACGGGTGCATTAGGCATGGCCCATATTTATAAGAGAAACCCAGCTATTTCCATGTTAGTAATTAAAGTGGAATCAGAATATTTTAAAAAAGCTATAGAAAGAACATATTTTGAATGTAAAGATGGAGAAGCCATGCTACAGGAAATTGAGCAGAGTATCACCACAGGTGAGGGAAAAATTTTCCGGGCTCTGTCCACGGGCCAAAACAAAGCGGGTGAAACAATAGCCAAATTTTATATTACATGGTCATTTAAAGCAAAGAGCGATAAAAAAGGAAAATTGTAATGTAAATACTTTTATTGCTTTCGACCAGCTAATTAACCTATAAAATAGCAGAAAAAATTTATGAAAATTGCATTTCATGGCGCCGCCAGAACGGTTACAGGATCCAAGCATTTAATTACGTTAAAAAGCGAGAAAAAAATTCTGCTTGATTGCGGAATGTTTCAGGGAATGGGAAGGGATACAGATGCTTTTAATAGAGACTTTGGCTTTGAGCCCGCCGAAGTGGATGTAATGATCCTTTCACATGCACATATTGACCATAGCGGACTGATTCCAAAATTGATAAAGGATGGTTTTCATGGCAATATATATTGTACACCTGCCACTAAGGAATTAACCAAAATTCTCCTTGAGGATTCCGGGGGTATTCAAGAAAGTGACGTTAAATATAGCAATAGGGCCAGGACGCTGGATGGGAAAACCCTGTTAAAGCCACTATACACGACTGAAGACGCAATCAATTCATTTAAAAATTTTGTAGAAGTAGATTACGGAGTTTGGCATTCCATTATGGAGGGAGTAGACGTATTGTTTACTGATGCCGGTCATATTATTGGCAGTGCATGCGTCCATGTAAGGATAAAAGAGAACGACCGGGTAAGGCAAATAACATTCAGTGGCGATGTGGGACGTTACCGTGATATTATTTTAAAATCCCCATCCACTTTTGATCAGGCTGATTATATAATATTGGAATCAACGTACGGCAACAGTTTGCATGATGACGTTGTAAGCACACCCGATCATTTGCTTGAATGGATAAATAAAATCTGTATACAAAAAAAAGGTAAACTCATCATGCCCGCTTTCAGCGTGGGCCGTACACAGGAAATTTTATTTTCCCTGAATCAATTAGAACTGGAGAAAAGGTTGCCGGACCTTGACTTCTTTTTAGACAGCCCCCTGAGCCAGGAAGCAACAGATCTTGTAAAAAGTTATCCGGAATATTTTAACAGGTATATCCAAAAGATACTTCAATCAGACACTGATCCTTTTTCTTTTAAAGGGTTGAAATATATCAAAACTGTTGATCAGTCCAAGCTTCTCAATTTTCGCAACGAACCTTGTGTTATCATTTCAGCCAGTGGCATGGCAGATGCTGGGAGGGTAAAGCATCATATAAGCAATAACATTGAAAATAGCCATAATGGTATTTTGATGACAGGGTATTGCGAGCCCCGGTCATTGGGAGCCCGTCTTATAAACGGCGCCAGGGAAGTTTCCATTTTTGGGGTACATCACGAAGTACATGCTGAAATCGGATCTCTCCGGAGTATGAGTGCACATGGGGATTATGAAGATCTTACCCAATGGCTGGCCTGCCAGGATGCCGGAAAGGTGGAAAAAGTTTTCCTGGTGCATGGAGAATATGAAGTGCAGCAGGCTTTCAAAGACCGGTTGTTACGTAAAAATTTTTTAGATATTGAAATTCCTGCACGTCATGCCGAAATCGGGCTGGGATAATTCAGATTCCGATTGTTAAAAAAATTATGAAATCCCGGGGCCGAAGAACCCGGATACCTGCTTAATTTTTACTGAAAACTTTCACATCTCCTTAGTAAAGATTGGACCTCTTTTTTCGTTTATATAGTGAAACAAAAAAGAAAATCACTAAATAAAAAAAGGAGCATTTATGTTAAGGAATCTAAAAATATGGAGTGGATCCCTGGCATTCGTTTTCTTATTAGCAAGTTGCGCATCCACGGCGCATATTGAGAAGGACGATCATACAGATTTTACCAAATACAAAACTTATTCCTGGGTAGAAAAGCAGGGAGATGAGAAAAAGGAAGACAACAAGAAAAATGACCTGGCTGAGCAAAAGATCAGGGATGCTGTTAGTAAAGAATTAGAGAAAACAGCCGGCTGGAGACAATCAAAAAATAACCCTGATGTATTGTTGAGTTATGATGTGTTGGTAGAAAGATCAGTTAAAACACAATCAGAGCCTGTTTACTCCAGGTCATTTATCCGCACATTTTATAACCCGTATTCACGGAGGTTTTATAATGTGTATTACCCCTCACGTTTCGTTGGGTACGATAATTATGATACACCGACCCGTGAAGGAACTATAACCATATCTATGATTGATTCCCGTTCTGAAAAAACGGTGTGGCAGGGTTGGGCTACAGACGAGGTGAATAACCGAAACCTGACCACTAAAGAAATCCAAAGTAGTGTGAGAGCCATTTTTAGAAAATTCGATCTGGCGAAAAACTAATTTTTAGACCAGGACGGTTGAAACACTAGCCCCATGCAATTAAACTAAGAATTGCATCGGGGCTTTTTTTATTAAAATGAAAGAAGTTACTGTTTAAGGATTGTTGATTTAGGAAATTCTAAACTTACAATGATGACCTGATAATACGGGTATATGTTTTACTTTTGGCCTTATGGCCGTATTTTTTACTTCTCTTAATTCAGGAAGCAATGGAAATTGTTATTATGTCGGAAACAGTACCGAAGCAGTTCTTATAGATGCCGGAATTTCCTGCCGGGAAACTGAAAGGAGAATGGAGCGCCTGAGTCTTTCCATGAAAACCGTGAAAGCTATTTTCATTTCTCATGAACACGCCGATCATATCAATGGAGTCAGGGTGCTTTCAAAAAAATATCAATTGCCGGTATATATTACTCCGGCTACTTTACGATCTGCAGGTTTCATAACAGAAAAAAAACTGATCAGGCATTTCAAGGCTGCTGAAGAGATAAAAATAGCAGGATTATCCTTATTGGCATTTCCAAAATCTCACGATGCCTCTGATCCGCATAGTTTCCTTATTTCCTGCAACGATATAATGGTAGGTGTTTTTACAGATATCGGTAATTGCTGCGAACAAGTTATCTCTCATTTTAAAAAATGCCATGCTGCATTTTTGGAAGCAAATTATTGTGAGAATATGCTGATGAATGGGAACTATCCTTATGTCTTGAAAAATCGTATAAGCAGCGACAGGGGGCATTTATCCAACCTGCAGGCGCTCGGACTTTTTACAAGGCACCGTGGTCCTCAATTGAGCCATCTGATCCTGTCTCATTTATCTAAGAATAATAATGATCCGCAGCTGGTAGATCAGTTATTCAGGCCAGGTGCGGGTTTTACGGAAATCATTATTGCATCACGTTTTAATGAAACAGCCTTGTATTCTATTGATCAAAAAAAGGTGGATACAGGCGGTAAAAAGATAAATGTTCCCCCTTCTCAATTGCAGTTATCTCTGTTTTGATTTTATTGAAATCAGGGTTTTAATTTAATGGACAAGGATCTTATAGAACGGTTGAAAGATTTAAAAGGATATCCTCCCTGAGAATAGTAATTTTTTTTCCTTCCATTTTAATGGCCTTATCCAAGGCCAGTTCATTCATGACCCGGAAGAGTGTTTCGTAGGTGGTACCAGTATAGGAAGCAAGATCCTGCCTGCTGAGGAGTAAGTTGATATGACCATCTGGTGCAAATCCAAATTTTTGTCTTAAAAAAATAAGGGCATTTGAAATTCTTCCTTTTACACTCATGTGAGCCATGTTGCGCATTCTTTTTTCCGACTCCTTTAATTCAGATGCAAAAAACATCATGAGTTGATAAAGAAAATCCGGGTTTACTTTTAATGTACTATTGAAAAAATCAAGGTCAACATAGCAAACATCTGTTGGATCCAGGGCGGTAGCAGACACGGGGTAAATGGTATCTGTTCCAAGCCCTCTATGTCCTACTATATCACCATTTTTGGCCAGCCTTAGAATCAGTTCCTTGTCAGGCCCCCATTTCTTATGCACTTTTACCAGGCCTGTATTGATAAAATACATACCTGTCATATTCTCTCCTTCCTCAAATAATAATTCTCCCTTTTTATAATGAAAGCATTTTCGGCTATTACTTATAGCCGGAAGCCAGTCTTTTAGACATTTTCTGCATAAATCACAGCTTGCCAAATCACAGACTTTTTTATTGTGTTTCATATCTCGTCATCAAATTATATAATTAAAAATAAAATTTCCACCTGGTGATAGTATTTGAGTTTCTTCCGTACAGGTTAACGCAGGATTTTAATGCAGGAAATTGGAAAAAGACATGGGTTCAATAGCAAATTGGGTCAAGTTTAATATTAATATAGGATAATATATGAGTGTTTACTCAGAATGCTTTTTTGCCTTTTCTTGCCCTCCTTTATGGAGAGAAATCTTAAATTTTATGGGCTGAGGATCAAATAAATTATCATTTTATTGATTTACAATAATTTACAGTATGATTATTTACCCATCCCACATGACCAGGTACGAATTATTCTATTTTAAGGATGGGTAAAGGTGCCCCTTTTTGTAACAAATTGTTTAATAAATTATATATAGTAATTATATTAATATAAAAAATAATTAAAATAATTGTCAATTTGTTCTCATTTATTATTATTTTTATGACACACATGGTTATTTTAGTTTGATTTCATATAAAATTCTTTAAAATATATTATATATATTTTAAAATAATACGATTGTTTGCTACCATTATTCAATAAATTAATTGATATGAATATTGTGGTAGTTGGTAACGGAATGGTAGGGTATAAGTTTTGCGAAAAGTTAGTAACCAAAAATATCGAAGGACAATTTAATATTGTTGTTTTTGGAGAAGAAACCAGGCCTGCTTATGACCGTGTTCACCTGAGCGAATACTTTGCCGGTAAATCTGCTGAAGAACTCTCTTTAGCACCGCACGATTGGTATCTCAAGAATAATGTAAAACTTCATCTAAGTGATCCGGTACAACGGATTGATCGGGCTAATAAACTTGTTTATTCTCACCTTGGTATATCCGAACCATACGATTTCCTCATACTGGCTACCGGTTCCTCAGCATTTGTTCCCCCTATTCCTGGAGTTGACAAGAAAGGCGTTTTTATTTATAGAACCATAGAAGACCTGGAGTTGATGACAGTGTGGGCAAAAAAAGCTAGAAAGGGTGCAGTAATTGGTGGAGGGCTTTTGGGCCTTGAGGCAGCTAAAGCAATGTTGGACCTGGGTATTATCAATACGCAGGTCATCGAATTTGCCCCCCGATTAATGCCCAGGCAAATTGACGATTCTGGTTCTAGTTTGCTTCAATCAAAACTGGAAAGCCTGGGTCTTATAATTCATACTTCAAAAAATACTGCTACTATATCCGGTGAAGAAAGTATTACAGGCATGACCTTTTCTGACAATACTTCAATTGAAGTGGATATGCTGGTGATCTCTGCCGGTATAAAACCCAGGGATGAACTGGCAAAGGCTTGCGGTTTAGACACGGGTCCACGGGGAGGTATAACTGTTAACTCCAAAATGCAAACTTCGGATCCTTCAATTTTTGCAATCGGTGAATGTGCATTACATGATGGTATGATATATGGCCTGGTTGCCCCGGGTTATGAAATGGCAGAGGTAGTCGTTGATAATTTGGCGGGAGGCGGTAAATCATTTTCAGGATTTGATATGAGTACCAAACTAAAACTGATAGGTGTGGATGTTGCCAGTTTTGGTGATCCTTTCATAAATACAAGTGACACGAGAACAATAGTCTTAAATGATTCCATGAAGGGAATTTATAAGCGTGTGAATATTAGCGGCGATGGTAAATATTTATTGGGCGGAATTTTAGTGGGTGAGGCAGAACAATACAATATGCTTTTACAAACCTGTAAAAATAGAATTGTGTTGCCTCCAAACCCGGAAGATCTGATTCTGGGTGCCAGAGGAGGAAGTGAAGAGAATGGAGGTGCTGGTGTATTGAGTCTTCCTGATGATGCTTTGATCTGCAGCTGCGAAAGCGTAAGCAAATCCGCCATTTGCGACGCAGTAATTCATAATAATTGCGACAACCTTGATGCTTTAAAAAAATGCACAAAAGCTGGTACCGGATGTGGGGGTTGTATGCCAATGGTAAAAGACCTCATGGTGCACAGTATGAAGGCCCAGGGAAAATATGTTCGTAATGTGCTTTGCGAACACTTCAATTACAGCAGGCAGGAAATCTTTGATCTCGTAAAAATTCATGGCCTCCGATCCTTCGATGAAGTGCTGGATAATTTAGGAGATGGGCACGGCTGTGAAGTATGCAAACCTGCGGTGTCTTCCATATTGGCCAGTTTATGGAATGAAATGATTTTAAAAAAAGGAAATGCAACAGCGCAGGATAGTAATGACCGGTTTCTAGCCAACATACAAAAAGGCGGAACTTATTCTGTAGTACCCCGCATTCCGGGTGGAGAAATTACTCCTGATAAATTAATAGTGATAGGTCAGATTGCAAAAAGTTTCAATTTATATACAAAGATCACAGGTGGTCAGCGAATTGATATGTTTGGCGCACATCTGAATGATTTACCCGCTATATGGTCCCTTCTGATCGAAGCCGGTTTCGAAAGTGGACATGCGTACGGAAAAGCGTTAAGAACAGTAAAGAGCTGTGTTGGCAGCACCTGGTGCCGTTTCGGCCTTCATGATAGTGTAAGTTATGCCATCCGCATTGAAGAGCGTTACCGCGGAATCCGGGCGCCACATAAAATCAAGTCTGCTGTTTCTGGTTGTATCCGTGAATGTGCAGAAGCACAAAGTAAAGACTTCGGTATCATTGCTACCGAAAAGGGATGGAACCTTTATGTATGTGGAAATGGCGGCAGCAAACCCCAGCATGCTTTATTACTTTCAACCGATCTGGATGATGATAAATGTATAAAATATATCGATCGTTTCCTGATGTTTTATATAAGGACAGCTGATCCTTTAACCAGAACAGCCACCTGGCTTAATAAGATGGAAGGAGGTATAAATTACCTGCGCAATGTTGTGATCAATGATAGCCTGGGTATGGCCGGGCAATGGGAAAGGGAAATGCAATTATTGGTTGACAGTTACGAATGTGAATGGAAGGCTGCTGTAGAAAATCCCGTTATTCGTAAACGGTTTAACCATTTTGTGAATGCACCGCAAGAAAAAGATCCTACGATAAAATTTGATCCGCTTCGTGATCAAAAGAGAGCAAAAGAATGGAAATAAGATAGTCCAGCTTTTATTTTGAACTGCCATCTTCCGAAAAATAAAAGTCTGTACCCTATGAAAAATATACTACGATTGTTTGCCGCTTTTGGCAACGCTTCCAAAAAAATTAAATAGTAATTGCCTGCTGTTATTTGTATGACAGTTAACCGGATATTAAATCTGATTAAGATGAATAATGAAAACAATATGGAAAAGGATATCTGCACAACCCCTGGTGGTAACAGTATTAACTGGTTCATGGCCTGCCAGGTGGAAGACATGCCTGAAAATGGTGGGGTTTGTGTTAAATATAAAGAACAACAAATAGCCTTGTTTCATTTTACAAGGTCAAATGAATGGTATGCTACTCAAAATGAATGTCCCCATCGTCAGCAAATGGCCTTGAGCCGGGGCATGACCGGTTCCCAGGGTGATGAACCAAAGATTGCCTGCCCTTTTCATAAGAAAACTTTTTCATTAAAAACAGGAGAGTGCCTGAGCGGCGATGAATGTGCAATTAAAACCTACAACGTGAAAGTGGAAGACGGAAATGTGTTTATTGGAATTCAGGAAGAGTAAGGCCATGCTAATGATAAAAAAACCCCGGTTCGAAATGGAAGCTCGGCCGGGGTAATGATTCCAAATTGACTAACAATTTAAAACCAAATTAAAATTATGAACAAAGGCGTAAAAAAGTTTAATTATATCTTTCTAACTTCTGTAGTTTTTCTTTTGGCCCCTGCAATCAAGGCACAGGTTACCCTGGGTGCACAAGTAAGAACAAGAACTGAATACCGGAATGGATTAGGAACATTACGGCCCAAAACAAATGATGCTTCTTTTTTTACTTCCCAGCGAAGCCGGGTTTCTCTTAATTATAAAACTAACAGGGTAATATTACAAACCTCCATTCAGGACGTAAGGGTTTGGGGCCAGGATGCTTCAACTATAAGTACTGCTGATGGAAATAAATTAGGTCTTCATGAGGCGTGGGCAGAGCTCATTCTTGCCAACAAAAAAGATACTTCCTTCAGTAATCAATCCCTTGAATATTTTGCTTTGAAATTAGGAAGGCAGGAATTATTGTATGACGATAGTCGTTTATTAGGAAACCTGGATTGGCTTCAGCAGGCCCGGCGGCATGATGCAGCTGTACTTAAACTTTTGCATAAAGGTTGGCAATTAGATGCCGGGTTTGCGTTTAACCAAAACACAGATGCCTTCAATTATAATGGAACTTTGTATACGCCGGCCAATACACCGGTGTTTGTAAAGGACAGCAGGGGATTTCTGGTGGCAACTCCAGCTGGATTGTTGCCTTTGATTAACGGATCAGGAATAAGCAGTAAGAGTGGAAATCCGTCATTTGTTAACCCGCCTTCCACCAATGGGTTGAATCAGTTTTATAAATCACTTCAGTTTTTGTATGCTTCAAAAACGTTTAAGAATACCAAAGTTTCCGGAATGTTACTGGCAGATCAATTTGGAAAATATGTTCTTGATTCCGTTCAAACTTCTAATGTAAGTGAGCCTGGATATGTTTATGGTCGCCGGTTTAATCAAAAGGGATCAAATACAAGGATCACCAGCGGCCTTCTTATAAATAGTGCTTTAAACAAAAAGAAAACGCTGGCTGCAATTGCAGGCGTTTATTACCAGGCGGGGAACGATAAGGATGGGGTTAATCTAAGTGCATATACTTCAACCCTGGCACTGGCATTTACCAGGAAACAATTTATATACACTCTGGGCTGGGATTATCTTTCAGGAAACGATGCCCTTACTCCATCAGCAAAAAATAATCGCTTTGATCCTTTATACGGTACTCCGCATAAGTTTTGGGGTTATATGGATTATTTCTATGTAGGCACTGGTTCTCCAGCCGGCGGTTTAAGTGACGGTATGTTCAAAATAAAATATGCCGGCAAGAACAAAAGATTTAACGCCGGTTTGGATTATCATTATTTCTCTCTGGCCAGTAACATGAAGAATGCAAGCGGGCAGGCAATCAATAAATTTCTGGGCAGTGAGTTTGATCTTATTACCAGTTATTCACTCAGCAAATTTGCCACCCTTGAATGCGGGTTCAGTTTGATGGCGGCTACAAAAAGCATGGAGTACGCAAAATCCATTACCCCCGGTTCCGCTAATCTTACAGGAACCTGGGCTTACCTGATGATCAATATAAAACCTGACTTTTTATTTAATTCAAATTAATGAGAGCTAATTATATTATTAAATTTTAAAAATTGGAAATATGACGACCATAAACAACCAACCGTTGGAAAAATTGAAAATTTTTAACATGAATAGTATCCAGATGAAAACTTTTCATATTACCTGGATGATGTTCTTTATATGTTTTTTTGGATGGTTTGGCCTTGCTCCTTTAATGCCATCTATTCGTGAAGATCTTCAGCTTACAAAAAATCAAATCGGCAACCTGATTATCATTTCTGTTTCAACCACTATTATAGCAAGGTTAATTATTGGACGATTATGTGACACGTGGGGCCCGAGAAAAACAGCGGTTCGTCTTTTATTAATAGGATCCATTCCGGTTTTCCTGGTAGGTCTTGCCAGGGATTATACCAGCTTTTTTATTTTCCGGGGCGCTATCGGGATTATAGGAGCTTCATTTGTTATTACACAGTATCATACATCCATGATGTTTGCATCAAAAATAAAAGGTACGGCCAATGCGATAACTGGTGGTTGGGGCAACCTCGGCGGAGGGATTACCAATATGGTGATGCCATTGATATTTGCAGCAATTGTAGGCTTTGGCTTTACCAAAGGAGAGGCCTGGAGATATGCTATGATCGTTCCAGGAATAATGATGCTGTTTGTCGCATGGCTTTATCATAAGTATACAAAAGATACTCCTGCCGGCAATTTTGATGAAATTAAAAGAGAGCAAAAAGCTAAAACAAAAACGGACTGGTCTATACTCAAAGACTGGCGTGTGTGGGCATTGACCATGGCCTACGCAATGTGTTTTGGAATGGAGATCACATTTGATAATGTAGCGGCGCTCCATTTTGTAGATAATTTCGAATTAACCCAGGCTTCAGCCGGTTTCTGGGCAGGTGTTTTCGGAGCCATGAACATCTTTGCCCGCGCCTTAGGTGGTATTGTTTCTGATAAAGTGGGAAATAAGTTTGGTATGCGTGGCAAGGGTTTATTGCTTGCAGGTGTGTTATTATTAGAAGGAATTGGCCTTATCATTTTTGCTCAAACCGGAACACTGGGTATGGCTATCGTTTCTATGTTAGGCTTTGCCTTATTCCTGAAAATGGCCAATGGTGCTACCTACGGCATTGTTCCTTTTATCAATGAAAAGAATGTGGGATTGATCAGCGGAATTGTTGGAGCGGGTGGTAATGTGGGTGGAATGTTGTTTGGCTTTTTGTTTAAAAGCAGCAGCATCACTTATGTAGAAGCATTTGGATATATAGGCGTGATTGTGATCGGTGTTTCCCTGGTCATATTAATAACAAAATTTACAAATCCCGAGGAAAGGATGGAGGCTGCAGCACTTCAGCCTTCGGTATAGTTTGTTTGAAATAAAATAATTACTGCGCCGGTTGTATAGTAGGTGCTGTAAATTAAGAATGACAAAAAACAATTCATATAAAACAACCTGTTGCTATTGCGGAGTAGGCTGCGGTATGGTGGTTCAGAAGGATAAATTAGGCAGGTTAACTGTGGAAGGCGATCAGGACCATCCCGTTAATAAAGGGATGTTGTGCAGCAAAGGGATGAACCTTCATTACACGGTGAACGACACTACTGACCGTCTCTTGTATCCGGAAATGAGATATAGCCGCAACCAGCCCAGGCAAAGAGTTTCATGGGATGTGGCATTAGAAAGAACCGCAGCAGTATTTAAAACCCTAATTGAAAAATATGGTCCTGATTCGGTGGCCTTTTATGCATCAGGGCAGTGCCTGACTGAAGAATATTATGTTGTCAATAAATTGATCAAAGGTTTTATTGGTAGTAACAATATAGATACCAATTCAAGATTGTGCATGAGCAGTGCGGTGGTAGGGTATAAAATGAGTTTAGGGGAGGACAGTGTACCGGTAAGCTATGATGACATTGAATTATGTGATGTGATTTTTGTTGCCGGTGGCAACCCTGCCTGGTGTCACCCAATTCTATGGAGACGGGTAGAAGCAGCAAGAGAAATAAATCCGGGGCTTAAAATAATCGTGAGTGATCCCCGAAAAACCCAAACCTGCTCCATTGCCGATGTTCATTTGCAGCTTAACCCGGGAACGGATGTTACCCTTCAGCATGCCATTGGCAGATGTTTGATAGAGGAAGGGAAGATAGATATTCAATTTATCCGGGATCATTCTGAAGGATATGAAAAGTATCGGGAAAATGTTTTTGTAAGGACAATCGAAGAAGCTGCAATTATATGTGGCGTATTGGAAGAAGATATTCGCCTGGCTGCATCCTATATCGGCGATGCCAGGGGATTTATTACCATGTGGACGATGGGACTTAATCAAAGCGTTATCGGCGTAAATAAGAATCTATCGCTTATCAACCTTAACTTAATTACTGGTCACATAGGTAAGCCGGGCTCGGGTCCTTTTTCACTCACCGGCCAGCCTAATGCTATGGGAGGAAGAGAAGTGGGTGGACTTTCTAATTTATTGCCGGCCCATCGCGATCTTAACAATGAATCCCACCGGAATGAAGTAGAAAAATTCTGGCAGATCCCATTAGGTACCATTGCTCCCAAACCTGGCTTAACAGCCACGGAAATGTTTGATGCGCTCTATAATGGAAAACTAAAGGCCATTTGGATATTATGTACCAACCCATTGATCAGTTTGCCCGATGTTCGTACTGCTGAAGAAGGATTGAAGAAAGCAAAGTTTGTGGTGGTGCAGGATATAAGTAATAAAGTAGAGACATTGCCTTATGCAGATGTAGTATTACCCGCTGCAGCCTGGACGGAAAAAGAAGGTACGATGACCAATGCCGGGCGATATATTTCTCACCTGTCTGAAATAACTAAAGCACCGGGTGAAGCTTTGCCGGATGCTGAGATCATTTGCCGTTTTGCAAAGAAAATGGGCTTCTACGGATTTGACTTTAAAGATGCCGGGGAGATTTATGAAGAGCATGTCGCTTTAACAAAGGGAACGTCTGTCGACATAAGCGAACTGAATTATGCTATATTAAAAGAAAAAAAATCGGTACAGTGGCCTTACTTTAAAAAGTTGAATGGTTATGGAACTCCCCGGTTATTTACAGATAAGAAATTTCATACGACGTCTCAAAAAGCCATCATCCATTCCGTTGATGATGCTAATTTGAGCGAGCCAGTCAGCGACAGCTATCCGCTGGTTCTTACTACCGGCCGCATAAGGGATCAATGGCATACCATGAGCAAAACCGGTAAAGTAAATAAACTAAAGCAACATATAAGTGAAGCATTCCTTGAAATTCACCCTGATGATGCGGAAGACAGGAAGATCAGGGATGGATCATTGATAGAAATATTTAATGCCCGGGGAGTAGTCAGAGTGAAAGCAAAAATTTCCAACGACATAAAGCAAGGGGTTTGTTTTTTACCAATGCATTGGGGAAAGATATTAAACAGTGATTTAAACCGGGCCAACAATCTTACCAGCAATTTGGTGGATCCCAAAAGTAAAGAACCGGATTTTAAATACACTGCAGTACAGGTCAGCTTACATAAAAAAGCAAAACAAAAAATTATCGTGATCGGCGCTGGTGCCGGAGCTTGTGGTTTTGTAAAAAGTTACAGGGCCTTGAATACGGATGATGATATAGAAATATTCAGTAAGGAAAACTTTCCTTTTTACAATCGGGTTCTGTTGCCCGATTATATCAGTGGTGTGTTGCCCTGGAATAATTTGGTGAAGATGACGGATGAGGAAGAATTTGATTACAATATCAAACTGCATCGCGGTGTCAGCATAGAAATGATTGACCGCGAAAGAAAAATGGTGACAGATAGCCTGGGCCGCGTTCATCAATATGATGTGTTATTAGTAGCTACTGGTAGCCGGGCTGCTATGCTCAGAGATATTCCTTCTATGAAAGGCATATTTACTATGCGCAACCGCATGGATGCCGACAGTTTTAAAATGCATATAAATTCCGCAAAAGGAAAAGTAGTAATTGTTGGCGGAGGTTTACTGGGAATAGAACTGGCTGCTTCGCTGCGTGAATCCAATATAGAAGTCACCATCGTTCAGCGTATATCCCGTTTAATGGATCGCCAGCTTGATCCGTTGGGAAGCCAGTTGTTGCACGAAGAACTAACAGACAAAGGAGTTGAAATTTATTATAATGATGAGATAGAGCGGTTCCTGGGAGATAAAACGGTATCCGGAATTCGCCTAAAGAGTGGTTTGATGATCCATTGCCAGGCTATTGTTATAGCAATTGGAACTACTCCTAATATAGAGATCGCCAGAACAAGTGGTATCGAGTGCAAGCGGGGAGTGGTGGTCAACGAATATTTGCAAACAAGTGATGCAAACGTCTTTGCTATCGGAGAAACAGCAGAGTTTAAAGGATTTTTATATGGAATTACAGCTGCTGCGGAACAGCAGGCTGAAATAGTGGCCAGGTATCTGAATGGTGATATTTCAAAATATTATACTGGTTCTTTGCTGATGAATATTTTAAAAATGCATGGCACTGACCTTTGTTCTTTGGGCGAAGTGGAATGCCCTGAGGATCCTGCATATGAAGAAGTCGTATTCATTGATAAAGCCAAGCGCTATTATAAAAAGTGCATCATTCATAACGACCGCCTGATCGGGGCCATTTTGATCGGTGATAAAACAGAGTTCCTGGAATACCGTAACCTGATTGATAATAAAATTGAGCTAAGTGAAAAACGTTTACAGTTGCTCCGCTCCGGCAAACCTTCAGAACCGGTGATAGGTAAACTTATTTGCAGTTGTAATAATGTGGGAGAGGGAAATTTGATCAACAAGATAAAGGAAGGATGCAAAGACCATTTGCAATTGTGCCAGCTTACAGGAGCCGGACAAGGCTGCGGAAGTTGCATGCCCGAAGTAAAAGCAATTTTAGAAAAAGAACTATCGTCAATAAAAAAAGAACCTGAAGTGTCAGAAACTTTTGGATGAAAAGCGAAACATGAAATGTCTATGACCGAATTTTCAATCTCAAACCCGGATGATTCTTTTCATGGGCATACTATGTGGCCAAAAAACTATAAGAAATAAACATATGAAACAGAGATTTACCATAAAGGTTAATTTTCGCGGAGGTATAATTTCCCCCGGGGAACTTTATAATATATTGGTTGCAGCCTCTAAGGCCGGTGTTTACTATGTTAGTTTTGGCTTGCGCCAGCAATTACTGATTGATGTTCCTTCCGAAACAATGAAGCTTTTGACGGAAGAACTAAAAAGGCTGGATGTATTTTATGAATCGGACAAAGATGAGTTCCCTAATATCATTAGTAGTTATGCAGCAGAAGAAGTTTTTATCAGGAATACCTGGTTGAGTGAAGGTGTGTATAAGGATATATTTGACAATATTGATTACCAACCCCGGCTGAAAATAAATATTTCAGACAGCAACCAGAGTTTTACTCCTATACTTACAGGAAATATAAATTGGGTAGCCTCTGCTACAGACCAGCATTTCTGGCACTTGTTTGTGCGGTTTCCCAAAACTAATATCATATGTGAATGGACAGAATTGGTTTATACCAATGACGTAGCCCGGATGTCAACCGAAATAGAGAAAATAATATTTCAGAACAGGGAAGAGTTTTATGATAAACCCAATGCGAGTGGTGATCGGCTTTTTAAGAAAATTCCATTGGAAAAATTTATTACAAAACCAGCAGAAAAACCGGCCGTATTGCCGCCATTTAATCTGCCTTATTATGAAGGACTGAACCGCTACGATAATAAATACTGGCTGGGTTTGTACAGGCGGGATGAATTATTCAGTATTTCCCTGTTAAAGGATCTGTGCATTTTGTGTTTGGATACCAAAGTAGGCCAGTTGTGTTCTACCTCATGGAAATCTGTTATGGTAAAAGGTATTGAAGAAAAAGATAAGCTGGCCTGGAACCGGTTGCTGGAAAAGCACCGGGTGAATATGCGGCATGCTGCCAATGAACTTAATTTCCAGGTTGAGGATAATTGCTATGAGGGATTGCAACTGAAGCAGTTTCTGGTAAAAGAATTCAGTGATGAAGATACCCGCACATTCGGTATTTGTATCGGTATTAAAACCCGCAAAAAGAGCGAAGTGTTTAGTAGCATACTGGTAAGGAGAAAGGCTCTTTTGCGATTTTTTGGCATAGAACTTTTTTTCCTTTACGATATTCTTTGTGCCCACGATTTTAATCCGAATAAACGAACTGGATTTGTGTTTAGCCGGAACAACCCTAAATTTTTACTGGCTGAACAATTACGTCAGGCGGTTGATGCATTTTATATCAGCCGTGCGGTTAAGAAACCGGTAACTCAAAAAAAAGGTACACAACGAAAAGAACAAGAGTTGGTCCCTGCAAAAGAATTTGTTTACCAGTGTAAACATTGCTTTACCATTTATGACCCCGCCACCGGCGAACCTGGTAATAACATAACTCCCGGTACGCCGTTTGAAACACTTTCTGAAGATTATTATTGTTCTTTATGTGAGGGTCCCAAAAATGATTTTGTAAAAACAAATAAAGCTAATTTGGGGTTACAAGCCATTTAACTCTGCGTGTGCATTAAAGTTGCGGAAATATTTTTTTTGGTCTTCTGCCAGTTCGATTGACTTTATACCGAGCTGTTCGAGCATAAATTTCATACTGTGTTTAGCAAGAAGTCCATTTCGAAGCATAGTTAGTATACGGGACAATCCTCTTGCCGAATAAATACCACATAGGGGTTCGGGTTCCTTGTTGTTCATATACAAATAGGCGTCGGCGGGTGGTCCTGAATAGTATTGATTATATAATTCAGTAAGCAAGGAAGGCTCGATCAGAGGCATATCACAAGCCAGTATAAAAAGGTCTTCCGACGGATGTTGCAGGTGGCAACTCAAAACGCCAAGTAGTGGTCCGTTCACATGCAGGGCCTCATTATCTGAAATAAGATCTGTAGCCGGGAACTCCTTCGTATAATCCGATAATTGATCCTTGTTGACTGATATTTTTAGCGGGATATTCAATGAAGCCATTTTATCTATTGCCGTTTGCGCCCATGTTTTCTCATCAGGTTTCAGCATTCCTTTGTCTGTTCCCATCCGGGTGCTTTTACCGCCACAAAGGATAATCCCTGTCATGATTTTTGATTTAAGATTGACTGGTACAATAAATATTTAGTTCTTTAAATGATATCAAAACAATGTATCCAACCAGGCAGTACTATTAGCAGTGTCACCTCTTATCGTGGTGGTGCGTTTTTGTGTCTGTATGTCCTAAACTTTTTCCGGGGGCCACAATGTCCCGGACTTTTTGTTTCAATTCTTTTATTTCAGGAAAGCCGCCGTATTCTTTCCTGTCGAAAATTTTTTCATCATCAATCCGGATTTGAAAATCCCCATTTGTTTCACTGGGCTCAAGGGTAACTCCTTTCAGATCGTTTTCAAATGTAGACAGGAATTCCTGGGCCATATACGCTGCACGAAGCAGCCAGTGACATTTAGGACAGTATTCAATAACAATTGAAGGTTTCATTGCCAACTGATTTTTCTAACTTATATCTGTTATTCACACAATTATAAATTTACTTCTTATTCCAGGGATATTAGAATATCGAGATGATTTTTATTTAATGATGAGTTTAGCAATTGTGTAAATTTAGGCATGCTTTCAGTTAGCCAGTTGTACATATATCCTGTAAAGTCATTGGGAGGTATATCAGTAAACAGCGCCGTTATAACGGATCGGGGTTTACAATATGACAGGCGTTATATGCTTGTTGATAAAAACAATATTTTTCTTACGCAGCGGGAATTACCTGCTATGGCTTTACTCACACCGGCTATAGAAGCTGATGAACTTATTATCCGGCATAAGGGAAAGGAGGAAGACCAGATTTCTTTACCATTGATTCCTGGTTTTACCGGCGATGTTTCCAGCGTAAGAATATGGGATGACAGGTGTAGCGGACAATATATCAGCCGGGAGGTGGATGAATGGGTTTCTGATCAGTTAAAAGTTAAATGCCGGCTAGTGTATATGCCGGAAACCACCCGGCGAAAAGTAGATCCTATGTATGCAGGCCCGGATGATATCACCAGCTTCTCGGATGGCTATCCACTTTTATTAATTGGTCAGGCTTCCCTGGATGACCTTAATAATCGTTTAGATGAACCATTACCCATGGATCGCTTCCGGCCCAGCGTGGTAATGGCTGGCAGCAGTCCTTTTGAAGAAGATACGTTTGAAGAATTCAGTATAAGAGAGATCAATTTCTATGGAGTAAAACTATGTGCCCGTTGTGTTATTACGACTACCAACCAGGAAACAGTCATTAAAGGAAAAGAACCTTTGAAAACGCTGGCTACTTATCGGCTAAAGAATAACAATATTTATTTTGGACAGAATGTTTTGTGTGACGGTGAAGGGGAAATTAGTGTGGGTGATGAAATTGAGATCAGGAAAATCAAGCCGCCTTTGCTATAAAACGCTCCTTAATCATGTAAAAAACAATAAAAAATTAAAATTGTTTTTTGTGGCCAGGCTTGATGCCTCCATTTTGATCCTGTTTTATTTCCCCAAAAAAATCTTTAGTTGTAGCTTTATTAAAACCTGAATCCATTTGCTCATTGTTGGAAATTTCTGTTTGAACCGGGCAAGAATTTATAAAAACATTGGACTATGAAAGAGCAACAAGCAACATCCGGTATTTCTGTTGCTGAAGGGAATGGAAAATTCACCGGCATGCCTGGCCCCGGTACAGCTGAAGAAGCCCGGGTTTTTAAAATGCTCCAGGCCGGGTTTAAAGATCAGTTTGAAAAAGCATTTCCTGATAAGCTGGCTCCCAAAACTGTTGTCATTATTCCATCACTTACTCTTGACCAGGAAATTTTATCCAAAGTAAGAGGAGTAGTGCATTATGAAGAACGTTTATTGTGCATGCTTATGCTTCTGCGTATGCCCCGCACCCACGTTGTGTATGTAACCAGTACCACCATTGATCCTGTCATTGTAGATTATTACCTGCACCTCTTACCTGGCATTACGGGTTATCATGCCCGCCAGCGACTTACCTTATTAAGTTGTTATGATGCATCATCCCGCTCACTCACCGAAAAAATATTGGAACGTCCACGATTGATAGAACGTATCAGGAAATGTATTCTTCATGGGCATTCGGCGCATATAGCCGCTTTTAATGTTACATCATATGAAAGAACATTAGCGGTTCACCTGGGTATTCCCATTTTTGGTTGCGATCCGGACCTGTTGGATCTTGGTAATAAAAGCAATAGCCGGAAAATATTCAGGGAATGCGGACTTCCCATGGCACCGGGAAGCGAAGACTTGCGCACTACAGGCGATATCGTTCATGCACTTACTAAATTAAAATTGCAAAATCCTGGTTTACGAAAAGCGGTTGTAAAAATAAATGATGGGTTTTCCGGTGAAGGCAATGCTCTTTTTTCCTATGATGGAATGGATGTGGGTCACGAAGAAAAATGGATAGAAAATGAATTGAAGAAAAAACTAAAGATGGTTGCGGAAGATCTTAGCTGCAAACTGTTTTTATTAAAGTTTGAACAAATGGGCGGTGTAGTTGAAGCTTTTATTGAAGGGGAGACAAAAGAATCTCCTTCTGTTCAATGCCGCATTGACCCGGATGGAACCTGCCATGTTGCTTCCACGCATGACCAAATGCTGGGCGGTGAGGGAGGACAGGTTTTCCTGGGCGCCTGGTTTCCGGCTCAATCCGGGTATGCGGTACCCATAGGTTTAATGGGAGAAAAAATAGCTGAATCTTTAAAACAAAAGGGAGTACTGGGCCGTTTTTCTGTTGATTTTATTTCCGTGAAAGAAAAAGAAGAATGGCGCCATTATGCCATTGAGATCAACCTGCGTAAGGGAGGCACTACTCATCCTTTGCTGATGTTACAATTCCTAACTAACGGAACGTATCAAACTGAAAAAGGTTTGTATTGCACAGCCAACGGGCAGGTGCGATATTACTTTTCGTCTGATAATTTAAAGAGCGAAAAATATAAAGGACTTACTCCGCACGACCTGATCGATATTGCAATGATGAATGATCTTCATTATGACGGGACACACCACGAGGGTGTTATATTTCATTTGATAGGAGCCCTTTCGCAATTTGGCAAGCTGGGCGTTATCTGTATAGGCAGCTCGGCCGAAAGGGCCCAAATGTATCATGACCAGATCATATCTGTATTGGAAAAAGTGGGCAGCCAGTCATAGATTAAAAAAAAGGGTTATTGTGTAATTCATTATTCAAATTGAATAGGTCGGAATTTATCCAGTTCATGAAAAGAGTGTTTTACCGGACCCCATGCCCATTTAATCATTTTTCCACTGTCATAATCGAGACGGTAAAAGTTGGCATTCCATAAAGTTCCGCTTATAGGCGGCACCCGATCCAGCGGACTAAATATCTCGTAAGGAAAAAAAATCTCAGCGCTCCAGGAGCGGATACTGGCATTCGATTTCTTTTTTCCTCCCATCACATGTACCATTTTCCTGATGACCCTGTTCTTTTCATAATGCCAGGGTATCCATCCATATGCTTTTCCGTTTACACTGGGAACCAATAATACCAGTTCCTTGTTCAACTGGTTGATCTCATATTCCAGGTACAGTGGAGTTGCCGGATTAGTATGAAAAAATACTTCAAATACATCTGCATTATACAGATCACCAAAGTCCTTATTATAGGTAGTTGTTATTCGTTCATCCTCCCCATTAAAAAGCACATATATACCTGTTGCAGAATACAGGATCTTAAATTGGCTTGAATATGTTTTTCCTGCTGTATCAAGTTGGGTCAGGTTATTCCACATAGTCCGTTCCCATTCTTTATTATCTCCTTTTCCCGTTATCCCGAAGTCGGAACATTTTTTTATAACTAATGGAACTGGCTCATGGTAGTTGTTGTTTATTATGGCAGAACCGCTCATCAGGTGAATGCTCATTAAAGCATAAAGAAGAATGAATTCTTTCATATTATAGGTTGCAATTTTTATATATGAAGTGGTTGACATTTACCTTACATAAAAGTTATTTAAACAGGCTCTTTCTTATTCTTTGCTGCCAGTTTCTTCTTTACTACATCTGCTGGGTATTTTAATGCAAGCTTCCTGATCTCATAGCTAAATTCTTTATACGTTTCTTCCCATAGCCTGGCTTCTTCTTCAGTGTATTCATAAAATCCTTGTGCATTGGCAACTCCTCTGCCTCCTTTTTTTACAATGTCATCGATTAGCCCGGGAACAGCCGGGCTGTTATTAAGTTCCGGAAGCAGATCTTTCATTACGGTATGATAAGCGGGCACCCCCGTTAGATCCATCCAGCGGAAAATGCCAACAAGGGTCATAAAATAACCTGCATTATTCCTGCAGGACCTGTCTACATCTTCAATTGTAGCATAGCCATTTTCCACCAGGTAAAAAGCCTCACGGTACATTGCATACATCAGCCGGTTAGTAATAAATCCTCGGATATCTTTTCTAACAAGAATAGGTTCCTTTCCCCAAAGGTGCGACAGGTCATATAAATATTCAGCTTTACTTACCTCGCTCAGATCGCCGCATATCACTTCAAGAAATCTTGTGGTGTGGGAGGGCTCCGTCCAGTGCAATCCAAAAAACCGGTTAGGATGCCGGGTTTGTTTTTGGAGCAGGCTGATGGGTATGGCGGATGTATTGCTTGTCAGTAATGCATCGCTGGCAATAACGCTTTCTATTTTATCATACATTCTTTTTTTAATATCGATGTTTTCAAGAGTACATTCTATGACCAACCTGCAATGCTTTAATTGCCCGAAATCTTCGGTTAATGTAAGTCTTGCCAGGTAATAGCCAGGTGGATTTTTAAGCAGGCCTTCTTCCTGCGATTTTACAAGATGTGCCGTAATGCGATTTTCGGCATGTACAAGGTCGTCGGGAATAGGTGCGACGGCCACCACCGGATGTTCTGCTATTAGCAAACAGGTAGTAATACTGCAACCCATCAGGCCCAGGCCTACTACCCCGGTGTGTATTGTTGCCGGATCAAGGGATTCTGTCATATTTATATAGTTATAATGTAATTAAGAAGTTGGTTGAGAGAAATAAATTCTCAAAACACATTTCAGACTAAGAGCTACTTACTATTATTCAATACCAATTGCGATTCGAGTATAATTTTATAATACGCATAATTATTTTCAGTCTCCGATTCTTTTTTATTAAATAATTCTAATAAAGTTTCCGCGGCTTTCTGACCCTGTAAATAAGGAAATTGCTCCACGGATGCCATGGGGGGATAAGCGATATAACTATTCCAGGGTTGATTGGCATAGCTCACAAAAGAAATATCCTTATTGATCCGCAACTTTTTTGACCGCACATATTTAATGGCATCCAAAGCCACATAATCATTGAAAGCGACAATGGCGGTAGGTTTTCTTTTAGATGAAAGCAATTCCTGCGTGGCCTCATTTATGCTTGCTGTATGCAAGTCAGTGTTTACAACCAAAGAAGGATCAAATTTTAAGCGGCTTTTTGTCATGGCCTGTATATATCCTTCTTTCCGCTCCTGGCTTGAATATAATTTTTCAGGTCCGTTGATCATGCCAATTACACGGTGCCCTTTCTTGAATAGAAAATTAATAGCCTGCACCGTTCCCGAAACCAGGTTACAGGCAACATAATGAATATTGGGCATATTAGGAATGCTGTCAAAAAATACAACTGGTATATTATATCTTTTCAGGCTTTCAAAATGCTCATAGTTAGTTGTATTCTTTGCAATGGATATTAAAAGTCCGTCTACCCGGTGGTTTTTCATTGTCTCAATCAATAGCTTTTCCTTTTCTTCACTGTTGTGCGACTGGCCCATTAATACCGTATAATTATTTTTGTTGGCACAGTCCTCTATACCACTAATGGCCGAGGAAAAAAAAGCTTCTGATAATTCCGGAAGTATTACACCCAGTGTATAGGTTCTGCGTTGTTGAAAAAATATAGCGGTTTGGTTGGGTTCGTAATTTAATTCCTGAGCTAACTTCTGCACCCGTGTTTTTGTTCTCAGCCCGATACTATGATGATTATGCAGTGCCCTTGAAACCGTTGAAATAGAAATATTCAACTGCTTCGCTATTTCTTTCAACGTAGGCAATGTATTTTTCATCCTGCAACTTAGAAAGAATTGAAAGAAGTTTTTTCTAAAGATCACGCAAACGCTTGCATGAATGTTTTTAAGGCGGCGTATTTAAAAATTCAATTTAGTTAATTTTGTTTTTGCAGCGTTATTGAAAAAATTATGTCATATTTAAGTGACAAATAGGTCCAACTGTTTTATCGTACCCTGTTGAAAAGAAATTAATCCGGTAATCTCAGAATGATTTCCTGCCATTCCACTTAAGACTCTTTGATCATTAAACTAAAATCATGCTTATGTCAAGACTAAAATGCTTATTCATTTTTTTCCTGCTTTTTTTCTCAACTTATTTATTTGCCCAGGACCGCACCATTACCGGTAAAGTAATGTCTGCAAAGGACAATGCTGGTTTGATGGGCGTTACAGTTTCGGTGAAGGGAAGAACAGCCGCCACTTCAACCACCCAGGATGGATCCTTTTCTATCCAGGCTCCTGCGGGCAGAACTATATTGCAGGTAACTTCTGTTGGTTTCGCCACTAAAGAGGAGGCAGTGGAAGCAAACGAGAATAACTTAGTAATTAGTTTGGATGCAGAGGCCCAGCAACTTGGCGAAGTGGTAGTTACAGCTTTGGGTATTACTAAAAGCAAAAAAAACCTGAACTATTCAACCCAAACAGTTGAAACAAAAGATTTGACAAAAGCCCGTGAGACAAACGTTGCCAATTCATTATCGGGAAAAGTCGCTGGTTTGGACATAGTTCGATCATCACAGGGAGTTGGATCAACTGTCCGGATTGTCCTTAGGGGAGACAGATCAATTAACAATCCAAATCAAAGTCAGGCTTTGATAATTATCGATGGTGTACCAAGTGATATTGGGACGCTGAACGCCGATGATATCGCTTCTATGAACGTACTGAAGGGATCGTCTGCTTCTGCACTATATGGAAGTGATGCAGCAAACGGAGCTATAATTATTACCACTAAAAAGGGTTCGGCCGGAAAAGCACTTGCGATATCTGTAAATAGCAGTTTCCAGGCCGATAAGGCAGTAAATCTTCGCGATTTTCAAAATGAATATGCCCAGGGTAGCGACGGGGTATATTTATCAAATGCTGAAATCGCCTGGGGTGCCAGGATCACGGGACAAACAGTAAGAAACTGGAGCATTGATCCGGCTGATGATACATTGGTCGTCTTAAGGGCCCACCCCAATAATTACGAAGATTTTTATAGCACTGGTACCACATTTACCAACGGGGTTTCAGTGAGTGGTGGTGGAGAAAAAATTCAGGCATATTTTTCATATAATAATATATATGGAAAGGGGATTGTTGACAATAATAGATTTCTTCGTCATAATTTCAACTTCAGGGTTGGTGGAAACTTGTCCGATAAACTTTCCTTTGATACAAAGGTTACCTACTTCGATCAGGGTGCGGATAATTTTGTTAAAGCAGGTGAAGATTTCAGCAATATAAACCGCCAGATTCTCCGCCTGCCGACAAATATTGGTATAGATTATATCAAGAACCATTACCAGTTTTATAATGTTGACCGGCAGCTATTGCAAAATTTCTGGCGCCCGGGATCAAATGGTGGAGAAAACCCATACTGGGTTAAAAATAATATCACCAACTTTTTCAAAGCGAATAATGTGAAAGGATTAGGTTCATTGACTTACAAGTTTATGCCAAATCTGAGCCTATTATTACGCACGGGACTGAGCAGGTACTATAATAACAGCCAGGAACGCAGGTTTAGAAACACTTATGTTATAGCAGAAGATGGTTTTTTCAGTATAAGTACCAACACATTTACTGAATCGAATAACGACTTTTTATTCAGTTACAATACCAATATCGGCGATTTCAGCATAACAGCTAATGCAGGTGGTAATATGAAAAAATGGAGAAGTTCTTCATTGAATTCTACTGCCAGCGCCCTGGTTAATGAAAATGTTTTCACCCTGAATAATGCACGATCCGGGTCGCTTTCATCAACTGAAGGGCTTTCAGAGTATAAAAAGAATTCCCTTTATGCCAGTACAGATATCGGGTTCAGGAAATATTTAATACTTAGCCTTACCGGCAGAAATGACTGGTCTTCGGCTTTGCCTGCAAGCAACAGATCCTATTTCTTTGGATCCGCAGGTCTAACAGCAATTATTTCTGATATGGTTCAACTACCTACTGTATTTAATTTGCTTAAACTCAGGGCTTCCATTGCACAAACAGGTATTGACCCAGCTCCTTATCAAACAAAAGAATATTATTCTATCACGCCTGGTGGTGGTATAAGCAAGAGCCAAACCAATCCCGTTGATACGTTGAAGCCGGAAATTACGACTTCCCAAGAGTATGGTCTTGATTTTGCGCTTCTGAATAACAGAATCGGTGCAGAATTCACGTATTACAAAACGAACTCAAAAAACCAGTTAATTAATGTAGCGACTCCCCCGGCATCAGGATATTCCAGCAAATTCATTAATGCAGGAAATGTTCAGAATACCGGTATTGAAATTACATTGAATGTTACTCCAATAAAAGAGCGGGATTTCACGTGGATGTTTTATATAAACTATGCAAAAAACAAAAACAAGGTTATTTCTATCTCACCTGGTTCTCCTGAATTTGATCTTGGTAGTGGTGACGGCTTTATGACCCGGACAAGGGTAGTGGAAGGAAAGCCCTTTGGCGAAATGTACAGCAGGGGTTATATCAGAGATTCCGCTACCGGTCAGATAATAGTTGGAGATAACGGAATTCCATTGATAACCGCCGGGCAAACTGTCTATATCGGAAATAGCCGGCCTGACTGGATTGGTGGATTGGGAAACCGGTTTACATATAAGAATTTTGAGCTTAGCTTCCTGATTTCAGCAAGGATGGGCGGAAGAATTACCTCCTTTACAAATGCTAATATTTACGGAGATGGAATGGCAGCTGAAACCCTCGCCGGCAGAGATGGTTTTGTTTTTGATGGAATCAAGGCTGATGGAACAAAAAATAATGTTTCCATAACGGCTGAAAAATACTGGAGTAAAGTAGGTGGAAGAAATACACCTGCCGGTGAAATTTTCACGTATTCTTCTTCCAATATCAGATTGAGGGAATTAGTTTTGAGTTATACTATAGAACAAAATACCTTTGCAAGAACTCCGATTAAAGGAGCAACTATATCATTTACGGGTCGCAACCTTTTCTTTTTGAAGAATTCCGCTGAAGGATTCGATCCGGAATTGGTGGTATCTACCAGTAGTGGTTCAATAGGAAATGAGTCTTTCAGTCTGCCATTTACCCGCAGCTTTGGACTGAACTTAACCCTCAATTTTTAATTCTTAAAGAACTTTTTATATGAAAAAATACAATACAGGTTTTATCCTTTTCACAGTCTTTTGTACGCAGGTGTTATTATCATCATGTACGAAAAGTTTTGATGAATTAAATACCGACAAAACGAGGATTGAAGTACTGGCTCCCAACCAGCTTGATAAATTGTTCAGTACGGCGGAATATGCTGGTCTTATGAATACGGATCAGTGGGCTGGCGGATATCAGCTGCTTGTGTCTCTTGCCACTGATCAGCAAGCTCAATTCTTCTCTTGTACACAAGCCGCCTTTCCAAGCGATCGCAATGAGATGGTTGGTCGCTGGATCAACGGTGGATGGGGAGCATTTCTGCAGGGAGCCACAACATTGGCTGAGATTATCAAACAGACAGGGCCCACATCTGCTGCACCAGATCCATTAAGAGAAGCTGTAGCTAAAGTATGGAAAGCTTATATCTATATGCCAATGACTGATGCTTTTGGGCCTATTCCGTATACTGAAGTTGGAAGTGGCCAGGATGTGATTAACTATGATAGCCAGGAATCTATTTATACTGATTTTTTCAAAATACTAACTGAAGCAACTGCTGTCCTCAGTCAAAACATGGATAAAAAAGCCTTTGCATCCGGGGATGTGATTTATGGGGGTGATTTAGCAAAATGGGTGAAGCTTAGTAACAGTTTGCGATTGAGGGCTGCTATGCGTATATCCAAAAAAAATCCGGGTCTTGCGAAAACAGAAGCCGAAGCCGCTATTGCCGCTGCCGGAGGTTTAATAAAAATCTTTGGTGACAATGCTAATATAAAGCCTACTCCACCTAACTTTTTAAATCCCCTGGGTGTAATATCAGAATGGGGGGAGTTCAGAATGAGTGCCTCTATGGAAAGTATCCTGAAAGGATACCAGGATCCAAGATTGCCCATGTATTTTGCTCCTGCAAAAAATACAGGGCAAATTAAAGGCATACGCAATGGATTAAGCATTCTGCAGATGTCTGAAGCTTTCAATGCAAATGACAATAATAGTAATGTACCTGCAAGATTTCAAAACGCCGAGAATGGCACTGAACCACATACATTGTATGTAGCTGCAGAAACATGGTTTAATATGGCAGAAGCTGCTTTAAATAACTGGAATATTGGCGCATTTTCGGCTAAACAGTGTTATGAAAATGGTATCACCGAATCGCTGAAACAATGGGGAGTGGGGGGTACTGCCGCTGCTTATGTTGCAAGCACTAATACTCCACAGGCATTTGCAGGACCTGCTCCATATGCAGCGCCGCCATTATCTAATATACCTGTTATATTTGGTGCTACAGAAGCAGTACAGCGGGAACAAATTGGCACTCAAAAATGGCTCGCCTTATACCCATCTATGAGTCCTGAAGCTTGGGCGGAATTCAGACGCACGGGATTTCCAAAACTTTATCCAAGAATAAATAATGATAACCCGAATGCAAGCACTGATGCGGCAAGTGTCAAACGAATAATCTTTCCTCCCTCTGAAATAACTGTTAACGCCGGCGGCTATAAATCGGGTGTAGAACTTTTGGGCGGTCCGGATAAGACCAGCACAAAACTTTGGTGGAATCCATAGAAAAATAATTTAAGCAATACGTACAAAAAAGGCCACTTCCTGATAAGAAGTGACCTTTTTTGTTAGGGCAAAATATATTGTATCTTATAATCGAAAGCAATTAAAACTATTTCTTATGGTCAGGCTGCTGCTTTTTAAATATTATACACCGCTGCTAATTCCAATCTCACTACAATTATTTTTTATTGCTTTTGTATATATAATTTCTGGGTGTCGTCAGTCAAACGATAAATTATTTACCAAAATTTCTGCTTCCACATCAAATATCAACTTTAAAAATCTTTTGGTGGAAGACGAAGAGTTCAATGTATTGAATTATCCATACTTCTATAATGGTGGAGGTGTTGCCGTAGGAGATATTAATAATGATGGCCTGACTGATATTTTTTTTACAGGCAATATGGTTAAGAATAAGCTGTACTTAAACAAAGGAAATTTTGAATTTGAGGATATTACCGAAAAAAGCACAGTGGCTGATAAACAAGGATGGTGCACCGGTGTAACTATGGCAGATGTTAATGCCGACGGATGGCTGGATATTTACATTTGCAGAAGTGCAGATATAGATCCTTTAAAAAGAAAAAACTTGTTATTCATTAATAATCATGATAATACTTTTACTGAACAAGCGGAGAAATATGGGATAGCGGATAATGGATACAGTACACATGCTGCATTTTTTGATTATGATAAGGATAATGATTTAGACCTGGTAGTGACCAATCATAGCCTTAAAGAATATATGCAGGGACAACAAAAAAAACCGGGTATCCGTACACAAACAAACCCCGATTTCAGTACACATCTGTACAAAAATGATAATGGTCATTTTTCCGACGTAACAAATGAAGCAGGTATTACATCGAATGTTCTTTCTTTTGGGTTGGGTGTTGCCGTAAGCGATCTTAATAATGATGACTGGCCTGACTTATATATCAGCAATGATTTTAATGAAGCCGACTATTGTTTTATCAATCAAAAAAATGGAACATTTAAGGAAATGAGCCGTGAAATGTTCTCATACACAAGTCTGTTCAGTATGGGAAATGATGCTGCAGATATTAATAACGATGGATTGCAGGATATCATCACTTTAGATATGCTGCCTGAAGGAAATTATTTGCAAAAAATGCACAATGGAGCCGAAAACTTTGACAAATTTCAGATTCTTTTTAATAATGGATTTTTTAACCAGTACAGCCGAAATATGCTTCACTTAAATCGGGGTGATGGAACTTTTGATGAAACAGGACAATATTCAGGAATAAGTAATACTGACTGGAGTTGGGCTCCTCTTGCCGCGGATTTTGATGATGACGGAAAGAAAGACATTTTTATAACCAATGGATATGTGAAGGACTATACGGATATGGATTTCATAAAGTACAGTGTAGATATTATCGTGGAAAAGGATCCCGGGAAGCAGCAAGAAATGCTAAGTAACCGGGTGAATAAACTTCCAACCATTAAAGTCCCCAATTACATTTTTAAAAATGAGGGTAACATGAAATTCTCGAATAAAACCGCTGAATGGGGAATAGACGAACCGGTTGTTAGTGCAGGAGCCGCCTATGCGGATCTGGATAATGACGGAGATCTTGATATTATTACTAACAACTGCAACGATGTTGCTGGTATTTATCAAAACAATCTCCGCGACTTAAATAAGGAAACTAAATACCTAAATATTAAACTGGCAGGGAATGGTCAAAATCTGTTTGGCGTAGGGTCAAAAATATCTTTAATAACTTCTTCCGGTATTCAGGTCCAGGAAATGATGCCATCAAGAGGTTTCCAATCAAGTGTTGATTATATTATCCATTTTGGGGTTGCCACAAATGATACTGTAGAAAGGGTGAATGTTATCTGGTCGAATGGTCATTTTTCATCTATCGTTTCACCGGCCATTAACAAAACACTTACTATTAATATAGCAGGAGCTTTAACTGATTCGATAAAATCGGATTTACCCTCAGCGACTACACTTTTTACGTTTTCAGATTCATTGCCATTTAAACATACAGAAAATTTTTATAATGATTTTAATCAGCAGACTTTATTGCCACAATGGTTTAGCAGGCAAGGTCCGGCAATGGCCAAAGGAGATATTAATGGGGATGGCCTGGAAGATTTTTTTATTGGTGGGGCAAAGGATCAGGCAGGTGCATTTTTCATCCAAAATAAAAATGGAACATTTTCCAGGTATGTTGATCCTTCTATTACTGCTGATGACGCAAATGAAGATATAACAGCCGCCATTTTTGATGCAGATGGAGATGGAGACAACGACTTGTTTGTTGGCGGTGGCGGGTATGAATTTCAACCTACTGACCCTTTGTTACAAAACAGGCTTTATATAAATACAGGTAAAGCTGTATTTGAAAAAAGTAAGAATGCCTTGCCAGCAGACTTAATTAATGATAATGCAGTGACCGTCGCGGATTTTAATGGTGATGGATTCCCGGATATATTTAATGGTGGCTTTTGTGTTCCGGGAAAATATCCTGAAGCAAGCGGCTCACAATTGTTATTGAATAATGGGAATGGAATTTTTTCAAAACAAAACGATTCCTGGCTCCGGGACTTCAATAAACAGGATTTGGTTACATCATCCGTGGCAGCAGACCTTGATAAAGACGGGAAACAGGATTTGATAATAACTGGTCATTGGATGGGTATTGAAGTATGGATAAATAAAACAAATCATTTTGAAAAGGATACTTCCTTTAATCATAATACCGGCCAACATGGATTGTTCAATACACTTACGGCAAGTGATATTGATGGGGATGGTGATATAGATATTCTTGCTGGTAACCAGGGCCTGAATAACCAATTTATTACTTCTACTACTGAACCCATGCAAATGTATTATAGCGATTTCGATGACAACGGAACCTCTGAGCCGGTTATTACTTATTATATTGATCACAAACCCTGGCCCATATACAGCCGCGATGACCTGATGCAGCAAATCCCCTCCTATAATAAAAGATTTCTCCAGTACAGTGATTACGCCAGGGCTGGAATGGAAGATATTTTCGGTGAAAAACTAAAAACTGCAATGCATTATACTGCGTCGCAGATGAGCAGTCTGTTACTGGAAAATACCGGCAGTAGTTTTACTGAACACGTGTTGCCCATGCAGGCACAATGGTATCCAATATATAGCATAACAGTTGTAGATGTTAATGGAGATGGCAAATTGGATATAGTGACGGGAGGAAATCAAACTTATTCCAGGATAAAATTTGGTGCTTATAGTTCTGGAAATGGAGATGTTTTTATAAATAAGGGGGACTTAAATTTTGAAAGACTCTCTCCCTGGAAATCGGGCATTAAAATTTATGGAGACGTAAGAAATGTATTATTGCTAGACCATCAACTTATTTTTGGCATAAATGATCAACAAACCTTAGCGTACCATTTATCCAATTAAATTGAATTGTCAAATGAAAAGAAACTATGCAATATTGATGATGGCCACCCTTTTGCTAAACAGCTGCAATAATGACGACGGTACACTTTTTTCAGAAATGGATGCAGATAAAACCGGGATAAATTTCCGAAACCTTGTGGTAGATGATGAATCTTTAAATGGTGTGCAATACATATACTTTTATAATGGAGCAGGGGTAGCAATCGGGGATATTAATAATGATGGACTGGAAGACATCTTCTTTACAGGCAACATGGTAAAAAATAGGCTTTTCCTGAATAAAGGAAATTTTAGATTTGAAAACATTACTGATAAAAGCCATGTTGCCGAAAAGCAAGGCTGGTGTACCGGAACAAGTATGATTGACATTAATCAAGATGGCTTTTTAGACATTTATATATGCCGGAGTGCTGATGAAAATCCGGAGAAGCGGAAAAACCTTCTTTTTGTAAATAATGGAGATTTGACCTTCACTGAAGAAGCTGAAAAATATGGTCTTGCCGATAAAGGTTATTCTACCCAGGCTGCTTTTTTTGATTTCGATAAAGATGGAGATCTGGACTGCTTTGTGTTAAATCATTCTGTGGCAAAATATTCAACAGGCGTTGCTGAAAATCCTGAATTGAGGAAAGTCAGGAATACTGATTATGAAGATCGGTTGTATAGAAATGATAATGGCCACTTCCAGGATATTAGTGAACAGGCAGGCATTATTTCAAATGCGCTCAATTTTGGGTTGGGTATCGTTGTTTCAGATTTTAATAACGATGGATGGCCCGACATGTATGTTTCCAATGACTTTGAAGAGTCGGATTATTTTTATTTGAATAATAAAAATGGCACATTTTCAGAATCATCTGCTAAATGTATGAATTTGTCTTCCCTGAATACCATGGGAGTAGATGCAGCAGATTATAATAATGATGGATTAACAGACTTGGTAACCCTGGACATGCTACCTGAAACGAATTATTTATTAAAAACACATGCTGGGTCAAATAACTTCGATAAAACCAACCTCCTTATTAAAAATGGGTTTCACCCACAGTTCAGTCAGAACATGCTACAAAGGAATAATGGTGATGGCACATTTTCTGAAGTGGGTCAACTTGCCGGGATATCAAATACGGATTGGAGTTGGGCTGCTTTATTTTGCGATTTTGATGGCGATACTAATAAGGACTTGTTTGTTGGAAACGGGTTTGTAAAAGACTTCTCAGATCATGATTTCATTAATTTTGCAGCGGATAAACTGGCCAAAGGAGAGAGACTAAAACCCGGTGATCCGGTTAAGAAATTATTAGCCGAGGTTCCGACACTCAAGATTCCAAATTATATTTTTAAGAATAGTGGTAATGGTAGATTCGAAAATAAAACAGAAGAATGGGGATTAGCTAAACCTATTCTCTCGTATGGTGCTGCATATGCCGATTTAGACAATGATGGCGATATGGATCTTGTCGTTAATAATACAGAAGACTATGCATCAATATATAGGAATAATTCCAGGGAGACACTAAAAAATAATTTTATCCAGGTAAAACTGGAAGGTTCTGGCCAAAATAGAGATGGGATTGGTGCTAAAGTAAAAATCTACAACAAAGGAAATATTTATTTCCAGGAACAATTCCCGGTCAGAGGCTATCAATCTTCTGTTGACATGCGGTTGAATTTTGGGTTAGGCCAAATGAAAACAATTGATTCCTTGGTTGTGATATGGCCAAATGACGCTTACCAGGTGCTACATAATATACCGGTTAATCAAACCCTCATTTTAAAAGCTACTGCAGCCCGGAGCACCTATAACTATTTGAGGACACCAGTCAAGCCATTAATTGAAACATCAGAAATTGCGAATATCAAACATACTGAAAACGCATTTAATGATTTTAATGTTCAACGACTATTGCCCAATTACCTTTCAAGGGAGGGGCCGGCAATAGCTATTGGAGACATTAACAATGACGGACTGAAAGATGTTTTTTTGGGGAATGCAAAGGGTTCGCTTTCAAATCTATATTACCAAATGGCAGATGGGAAATTTAGACAGTCGTCTTCAAATTTGTTTACAATGGATTCAGAAGGAGAAGTTACGGCTTCCGCATTTTTTGATGCTGATGGTGACGGTGATATGGATCTATATGTAGCAAAGGGTGGTTATGAGTTTATCGAAAATGATCCGGCATTTCAGGACCAATTATTCATCAATGATGGTAAGGGGAATTTTACAGAAAAGGCGTTACCTCCTTTATTGTTTAGTAAAGGCTGTGTAAAACCTGGCGATTTGGACGGAGATGGCGACCTGGACCTGTTTATTGGGGGCAGGTTAGTTCCAGAAAAATACCCATTGTCCGCTCCTTCAAGGATTTTAATCAACGATGGGAAAGGGAATTTTAGTGATAAAACAAGTAGCATCGCACCATTTTTCGACACACTTGGAATGGTAACCGATGCTGCCTGGATCGATTTAAACCATGACCAGAAAAGGGAACTGGTAATTGTAGGCGAATGGATGCCAATTAAGGTTTTTGCATATATAAGCAATAAATTTTCAGATGTTTCAAACAACTATATCCATTTTGCAAGCAATGGCTGGTGGAACAGAATAGCGGTAGCTGATATGGATAATGATGGTGACGATGACCTTATTTTGGGAAATGCGGGTATTAATACACAATTCCATGCTTCTGAAAAAGAACCAATGACAGAAGTAGTCAGTGATTTTGATAAGAATGGCTCAATTGATCCAATTCTTTTTTATTATATCCAGGGCGTTAACTACCCGGCATTTTCAAGAGATGAAATGGCTGATCAACTTCCGGGAATAAAGAAAAACTTCCTCACGCATAAAAGCTATGCCACTGCTAAAATGAATGACTTGTTTACGAAGGAACAGTTGGCAGAAAGCCGCACATTTAAAGCTGAATTTATGGAAACAGTTTACCTGGAAAATAAAGGTAATGAACTGGCTCTGCATCCGTTGCCATTAGAAGCGCAGTATGCACCAGTATATGGTATTGTAGTGGCAGATTTTAATGGCGATCAAAAAAAAGATATACTGCTGACCGGTAATAATACCTGGACCAGGGTTAGATTTGGCCGGTATACCTCTAATCACGGCGTCTTATTATCAGGTACCAATACTGGAAATTTCCAATATGTTCCACAAACGATTAGTGGTTTAAACCTAAATGGCAATATCAGAAGTGCAGCATTATTAAGTGAGCATACTATAATATTGGGCGTAAATGATGGCAATGCACAACTACTGAAGTTTAATAAATAAGGCTAAAAATAAAATTCGTATTTGGCTCATTACAACATTCAGCAAAATAATAACCATCACTATTGAGGAGTATTAATTTTATACACCTCGTTCCATCAAAAACGAGATACTTTGTAATGTAACCTGTAAGCTACAGGATTAATCGATTGTCGGTATTGTTGTAACATCCAAAAAACATAGTATTTCTTATTGTTCGCTTCTACTACCAATTAAACAATTTTCTGGCATTTCCATTGTATATTTTTTTCAGCGTTTTATCACTAAGGGCAAGACCATGCAGCGGCCAGTGGTAACTAAAAAGTTCGTGTTTGTAGAAATGTTCATCAGCGGATTCAAGAATACGGAATGTAGTTAAATACATTTCCTTTTCATAATTCAAGTTGCTG
>JBGTNK010000210.1:0-7732 GCA_041743125.1 Chitinophagaceae bacterium | reverse complement strand
GCTGTTGAATCCGCCTTTTCTCTTCCGAATTTTCAAAATCAATATGGACAAGGTAATGGTGGTGCATTAAGCACCAGTTCAGGCGAAAGCTGGGGAGCAAAGATGACTGGCCAGCAAATAACAAATTACCTGGGACAACCTAGTACCTATTCTCCTCAGCCCGACAACGTTAAAGACTTTTTCAGAAAAGGAAATAGTTTCAATAATTCAATCGGGTTAACTGGCGGAACAGATAAAATGCAAACCTATTTTTCATATACCAATAACAAAATTGAAGGTATTATTCAAAAAAATGATCTGACCAGGCATACGGTGAACCTGAGAATATCTAATCAAATAGGCAGCCGTTTTTCTACCGATGCAAAAGTGACCTATTTAAGCCAGGATATTAAAAACAGGCCTCGCACAGGAGAAGAAAATGCTCCGGTAATTGACATCTACCAACTTTCAAGAAATATATCAACGGCAGAAGCAAAGAATTTTGAAGCCCTTAATAATATTGGAATTCCCACCCCAACCACATTTCCTTCAACTTTAGGATCTATATATCAAAACCCTTATTGGGTTATTAACCGAACTTCCATTAACGAAGCGAGAGACCGGGTAGTTGGATTCCTGTCCGCTAAATTTAAGATCACGGATTGGCTGTCCCTTTCAGGAAAAGCTAACCTCGACAGAACATTTGACAGGGGTGATAATGAAGTTTCCCAGGGTACCGTTCTTTGGGCCGCTTCAGGTGGTAATTATTCCAAGCAAAATATTACGATTACGGAGAAATGGTTTGATGCCATGCTGGAAGGTAATAATGATATCACCGGTGATTTAAAAATAAATTACCGTGTAGGTGGTATTTTCCAGGATAGTAAATATGATGCAAATTTTTCATCTGCCGGCGGATTAAATATCACGAACAAATTCAGTTTAAATTTTGCAAAAAGCCCAGCAGTAAGTTCTGGCTTTACCCAGGTTCAAACGCAATCAGTATTCGGACAAGTGAACCTTTCCTTAAAAGATGCGGTATTTCTTGATGCCAGTATCAGGAACGACTGGGATTCACGCCTCCCTGACCCACATTCATTCCTTTATCCCTCTGTTGGATTATCTGCTGTGGTTTCTGACCTGGTTACTTTGCCAACCACCCTTTCCTTTTTGAAAGCGAGCATAAACTATGCAGAGGTTGGAAATGGCGGTAGATTTGGGTTATTAAATTCAGTGTATACTTATAGCCAGGGTGCTGGTAATGGATTTTTACAAAGGAGCTCAACTTTACCTATTCCTGGTTTAAAGCCTGAGATTGTAAAGAACATTGAATTCGGTGTTGAAGCAAGATTTATTCAAAACCGTATTGGTTTAACTGCTACCTATTATAAAAGCAATTCATTTAACCAGTTACTGCAGGTGGCTCTGCCAGTCGCTACCGGTTACTCAAGCAAATATATTAATGCCGGAAATATCCAGAACAAAGGATTTGAGTTTGTTGTAAATGGTACACCCATAAAAAATAATGACTTGACCTGGGATGTGACATTGAATATTGCAATGAACCGTAGCAAGGTGAAGGAATTGAGTGAAGAAATTAAAACTTTTTACCTGGGTGGCGGATTTGGACGTTCAGCCACTCCTGTAGTTAAGGAAGGAGAGGCATATGGCGACCTCCTTGCATTCAAATGGGCAACTGATGCAAAAGGAAACAGGATTGTTTCAGCTGATGGAAAACCTGTTTTGACACAGGCTCAGGAATATATTGGCAATTTTAATCCGAAAGCAACTATTGGTTTTTCAAACTCTTTCAGCTATAAGCAGTTTTCATTACGCATCCTGATGGATGGTCGTGTTGGTGGTACTATGGTTTCAGGAACAGAATTGAACCTGGCATTTAGTGGTATTCCTGAAGCAACAGAAAAATACAGGGAAGGAAACTGGAGCCTGGGCGGAGTTAGCGCAACCGGTCAGCCTGTAACTACAGCTATCAGTGCCCAGGATTTCTGGCAGATAGCTTCAGGAAAAAGATACGGTGCAGGCGAATTTTTTGCCTATGATGCTACCAGCTTCCGGGTAAGAGAATTATCTTTTGGATATGAAATACCTGTAAAAGGAATCGAATTTGTAAAATCAGCCCGGCTTTCAGCTGTTGCCAGAAATTTATTTTGGTTATACAGGGGAGATTCCAGGATGGATATACCAGGACTGGGTACCCGTAAAATGTGGTTTGATCCTGATATGAGCTTGGGAAATGGAAATTACCAGGGAGTTGAATACGGCACCTTGCCATCTACAAGGAGCTATGGTCTTAATTTACAGGTAACATTTTAAAAAACTTTAATGCGGAAATTATGAAACGAATAAAATTTTTCAAGAAAATATGTTTTCCTCTCCTGTGTATTGGCTTTTTGCAGATTTCCTGCACCAAGAAATATGCAGAGATTAATACAGATAGAAATACTATTGCAACAATCGGTGCTGCGGAACTGCCATTTCTATTTGCCAGGGCTCAAAAAGAAGCCACACCAAGTATCTGGAATTACCAGATTGCCCAAAATCTTTTTGCTGATCAGTATGCACAGTATATTGCCAATACAGCTACTTACTTTCCGTCTGACCGGCTTGTGATCCGGATGGATTGGGTTGGGGCTGCCTTTAACCCGATTTATACAGACGTGGTACCTCAATTACAATCTATTTTTGAAGCGGCAGATCCTTCCTCCGCTGAATATGCACTTGCAAATGTGTTGTGGGTGGTTGCCTTCCATAAAGTAACTGACTATTGGGGACCTATTCCATATTTTAGTGCAGGCGTTCCCGGCAATACGGTTCCTTATGACCCGCAGGATAAGATCTATGATGATTTCTTTAAAAGGCTGACGGCTGCAGTGAATGTATTAAAGGGAAAAACCGCCGAGAAACCATTTGGCGATTTTGACCTTATGTATGCCGGTGACGTAAACAAATGGATAAAGTTTGCAAATACAATGCGTCTCAGGCTGGCTTTGCGGATTTCAAAAGTAGATCCTACAAGAGCAAAAACGGAAGCTGAAGCAGCATATGCGTCCGGCGTTTTAACTACGAGCCCCGATGATGATGCATATATAAAAAGAAGTGAGACAGGACAGGATTATAATGGATTGTCTGTTATGTCTGACTGGAATGAGTTCAGAATGAGTGCATCAATGGAATCAGTATTAAAAGGCTATTCTGATCCGAGAATGCCTGTGTATTTTTTACCGGCTGAAAAGACCGGAACCTTTGAAGGGCACAGAAACGGGCTTACTTCAACCCAGCAAACACAGGATATCAATAAAGCGGATGCTAATTCACATGTAGGACCCAGGTGGACAAACGGGGATATTTACAAAGGAGGCATCAAAGGCCACCTGGCCACTCCACAAAATGTAATGTCTACAGCTGAAGCTTATTTCCTCAGGGCGGAAGGAGCATTATTGACATGGAATATGGGAGGCACCGCAAAAGATCTGTATGAAGCCGGAATAACGAATTCAATGCGGCAATGGGGCATTACCAATCCTACTACTATCACCAATTATATTAATAGTACCAGTACGCCAATTGCTCCTAATGACTTTTTGAACTCCCCGCCAATGACTAACATACCGGTAAAATTTGATCCGTCAAATATTGCCGTACAGCGGGAGCAAATTGCATTGCAAAAATGGCTGGCTATGTTCCCTGATGGGCATGAAGCCTGGGCTGATTATCGAAGAAGCCGTGCTTTAAAACTTTATCCTGTCGCCAATTCCGATAACCCCGATATCACCAATACCGCTACTCAATGGATAAGAAGGATTCCATTCCTTGCATCTGAAGTAGCGAATAATAAAGAGGCGGTGGAGAAAGCTGTTACATTATTGGGCGGTCCCGATAAAGCAACAACACCTCTTTGGTGGGATAAAAATTAAATATTAACCTTTTTAAA
Source organism: Chitinophagaceae bacterium (assembly GCA_041743125.1). Taxonomy (GTDB): domain Bacteria; phylum Bacteroidota; class Bacteroidia; order Chitinophagales; family Chitinophagaceae; genus Terrimonas_B. Next base: position 3,801 of record JBGTNK010000210.1, on the reverse strand, counting down.
ACGGATTCCATCGAAGTATTATAAACTCGGTGGAATCTTTTTTTATGGCTATCATATAATCGCAACCCGAAAAGTATTTCTGGTTGATTAAAGAACAATACCTAACAAATGGGCTTATATACTTATATTCTAAGGCGGTAATAAGAACAATATATCAAAAATTATAAATCTCTACATTTACAAAAATTAATTTCCTGCAGACATGTTTAAGTTTTCAACCTGTATTTTAATAGCATCCGCTCTGATATTTTTTACATGTAAAAAACACGAGAATAAATTATTTGAGAGCCTGGAAGAATCTAATACGGGAATAAACTTTCAAAACACATTCTTTGATGACGGACCATTAAACGTGGCCAATTATATTTATTTCTATAATGGAGGAGGTGTCGCCATCGGCGATATTAATAACGACGGATTGCAGGATATTTTATTTACCGGCAATATGGTTAGAAACCGCCTTTATTTAAATAAGGGAAATTTTAAATTTGAAGATATCACTCCGCAGAGTGGGGTAGCAGAAAAACAAGGGTGGTGCACCGGAGCCACCATGGTGGATATCAACAGGGACGGTAACCTTGATATTTATATTTGCCGTAGTGCCGATGCAAATCCGCAGCGAAGACAAAATCTTCTTTTTATTAATAATGGCGATCTTACTTTTTCAGAAAAGGCAGGTGAATACGGACTGGCTGATGCCGGATATTCCACCCAGTCTACTTTTTTTGATTTTGACAAGGACGGCGACCTGGATTGTTTTGTCATCAATCACTCCACTCAAAAATATACAGCAGGCGTTCAGGATAATCCTGCATTGCGCAAAGAGTTCAACCCGGAATCTGCAAGCAAGTTGTACCGCAACGATAATGGTCGTTTTACAGATATCAGTCAGCAGGCTGGTATTACCTCCAACGTTCTCACGTTTGGATTGAGTGTTGCCGTATCCGACATGAATAATGATGGCTGGCCGGATGTTTTTGTTTCAAATGATTTTAACGAGCCGGATTATCTTTTCTTTAATAACAGGGATGGAACGTTTACCGAACAACTTTCAAAAAGTATAGATGAAACATCCCTTTTTTCTATGGGTTCAGATGCTGCTGATTATAATAATGATGGATTGGTGGATTTGTTGACATTGGATATGCTGGCAGATAATAATAAAACGCAAAAGATGCATAGTGGCGCCGAGAATTTTGATAAATTTCAATTTCTCTTTAACCAGGGGTTTTATTATCAGTATAGCCGCAACATGCTTCAGAAAAATAATGGTGACGGCACCTTCAGTGAAGTAGGCCAGCTGTCTGGTGTTTCAAATACCGACTGGAGTTGGGCTGCTCTTTTTGCAGACTATGACAAGGATGGGCATAAAGACCTGTTTGTTTCAAATGGCTATGTAAAAGATTACACGGAAATGGACTTTTTGAAATATTCTGTTGATCGCATCATCCGTTCCATGCATAATGATTCAGTTGATCCTATACCGGAGTATATTCGAAAAATGCCCACCATCGAGATCCCAAATTTTATTTTTAAAAATAACGGTGACGAAACATTTACAAAAAAGACTGATGATTGGGGGATTAATAAACCCGGTGTATCCGCGGGTGCTGCATATGCTGATCTGGATAATGATGGCGACCTGGACCTCGTGATCAACAATTGCAATAATTATGCAAGCCTTTATAAGAATAACAGCGATCAGCTTAATAAAAATAATTACCTGCGGATAAAATTGCAGGGAACACCGGATAATGAACGTGGAATCGGAGCCCGGGTAACCGTATACAACAAAGGGAATAAATATTTCCAGGAGCAAATGCCAGTAAGAGGTTTTCAATCCTCTGTAGACCCGGTATTGAATTTTGGCATTGGCGAGGCAACATTGGCAGATTCGATAGTGATAATATGGCCGGATGATAATAAGCAAACCTTGACAGCTGTAAAAGCAAATCAAACTCTTTTTGTGAATAGAAAGGATGCACAGGAGAAATGGGTTTATGAGTCAATTGATGTTTCTGAAAAATATTTTGTTATTCAAAAAGGTATTGATTATACCCATACCGAAAATCAATTCAGTGATTTTACTGTACAACCATTATTAGTAAATTATCTATCAAGGCAAGGCCCCTGTATGGTGAAAGCCGATGTAAACAAGGATGGAAGAGAAGATGTTTTTATTGGAGGTGCCAGGGATCAAACGGGACAATTATTCATGCAAGCAGCCAATGCGCAATTTATTAGTACCGCAAATTCAGATTTTAAAAAGGACGCCAAATTTGAAGATGTGGCAGCGGAATTCTTTGATGCCGATAAAGATGGTGACCTGGATTTGTATGTTGGTAGCGGGGGATTTGAGTTTAATGAAAAGGATGAATTGCTGCAGGACAGGCTTTATCTGAATAACGGCAGTGGTCAATTCACAAAAAAGGAAAGTGCTATACCCCGGTTATTTTCAAGCACGGGTTGTGTAAAAGCCGCTGATATAGATCAGGACGGTGATATGGACCTTTTTATAGGAGGAAGGGTTGTGCCGGGAAAATATCCTCAATCGCCGGAAAGTTATTTACTGGTGAATGATGGCAAAGGGAATTTTCAGGATGCAACGGCTGCTACTGCTCCTGTGTTAAAAAATTTAGGTATGGTAACGGATGCAATTTGGATGGATCTGAATAAGGATAGCAGGATGGATTTGATTGTTGTGGGCGAATGGATGCCGGTGCAGGTTTTTATAAACTATAACAATGGCTTAAAAGATGAAAGTAGTGTTTATATAAAATTTCCGTCTAACGGCTGGTGGAATAAAATATTTGCAGATGATTTTGACGGAGATGGAGATTTAGACCTCGTGATTGGCAACCTCGGTTTGAATACACAATTCAAATCCAATGAGAAGGAGCCCTTGCAACTTTATTACAAAGATTTTGACCAGAATGGTTCTCTTGATCCCATTTTCACTTATTTCATTAATGGTGTTTCTTACCCGGCTAATTCAAGGGATGATTTGACTGACCAGTTACCGGGGCTCAAGAAGAAATTTTTGGAGTATCATCAATACGCCAATGCAACAATAAATGATGTGTTTACTTCAGACGAATTGAAAGATGCCAGTATTCTTCGTGTAACAGAGCAAGCAACGCTTTACTTGCAGAATGATGGGGAAAATGGATTTACAAAAAAGAACCTGCCTGTACAATCACAATATGCCCCTGTGTATGCCATCACAACTGTTGATGCCAATAAAGATGGGATAAAGGATTTATTGCTTGCCGGTAATAATTCGTGGACCAGAATAAAGTATGGACGTTATTCCGCCAACCACGGAATTTTATTATTAGGAGCTGGAAAAGGAAATTTTAACTATGTATCTCAAATGCAAAGCGGCTTAAATGTGAGAGGAGATGTACGCAGTATGCTGTCCATTAAAACCGGAAAGACATTTGATGTTTTATTTGGATTAAACAATGCTCCAGTTACAAGATATCGACTCAACTAAGACATTATAAGATATTACAACAAGAGTTGATGCATAAGTGAACTTTTTAAGGAATCAGGATGCGTTCCAGTTATCTACGTTTGAAACCTTGCATTTTATTACAACAGTTTTTTTATACCCTTTAACGCCTCATTAATTTTTTAGCATTTTCACTATAAATTTTCTTCAGCGTTTTATCACTAAGGGCAAGACCATGCAGCGGCCAGTGGTAACTAAAAAGTTCGTGTTTGTAGAAATGTTCATCAGCGGATTCAAGAATACGGAATGTAGTTAAATACATTTCCTTTTCATAATTCAAGTTGCTG
>JBGTNK010000209.1:0-10625 GCA_041743125.1 Chitinophagaceae bacterium | reverse complement strand
GTCTGCGCCCTTTCAATCCATTTACCAACAGGCTCCCAATTTTATCAGTTGCATACCCCTAATGCCTGAATGGAATTTACTGCTTATTCTGCTTGGCTTTTTATCTGTTTTAAGTATCAGTTGGACTCCTTTATTATGGGTGTTACCTTTCTTCTTCCTTGCCCAGGTTATTGTATTCATTCAGGCTGGATTGAGTGCTGCCAAGTCGCTGGCGACCAAAAAACTTAAAAGCAGGGTTCACTATTTAAAATATTGGGGACTAACCACTTTGCTTCACGTAATTCAACCAATAGCCAGGTTGTATGGTCGAATCGCTCATGGTTTATCACCCTGGCGCAAACGGGGGTCAAATAGTTTTAAATGGAGCTTTATAGTTAAGAATGCGATATCACTTACCCACTGGTCAGAAACATGGAAAGCCAATGAAGAATGGTTGTCAGAGATAGAGTACGCTTTGATCAAATCAAGAACCCGGGTACGTCGGGGCGGACATTACGACCCGTGGGACCTGAATGTTACCTGTGGATTTTTTTCAGGTGTTACAGGTTTACTTACTGTTGAGGAACATGGGGGAGGCAAACAATTGCTCCGTTTTAAATGCAGGCCGAAGTTTTCATCCACCTGCATTGCGTTGACGATCATATTAGCCATTCTTTGTGTTCTGGCTATTTTAGATACCAGTTATGTTGCCAGTGTTTTTCTTGGATTCTTTGCTTTGGTATTGGGTATAACCAATTTTACTGACAAGGCAAGAGCCATGTATGATATTACAAAAGCTTTTACTTCTCTTTCTGAATCTGAACCTAATCCAGTTCCGGTAGTGGAAACCCTTAAGGAATTACAATTGGTAATTGCTGAAAAAGTTATTCATCTTCCTGACCTGTTCCAGGAAGCCAGGGAAGTCAAGAATCATGTACGCCATGATTCAAGGCAAAAAAGAATTTTGGAAGCAGCAGTGGAAAATTTCGAAGAATTAAAAATAATTTGAATGAGATCTTCTATAAATATTTTTATTAAAAAATGAGGCTATTCATTTTGAGTATCATATGACTGATTAGATTGAAAAACGTATTAACGGACATTTAGTGAATTTCAATCATGAAGAAGTAAAATCTGATCAGGATAAAGTTCAATCTGGTACTTAGTTTTTCAAACACTTGTTTATTTTGATACGTTAATGAAAAAACTTAAAATCATTGTGGGTGGTTATATTTGAAGTACGTTGCTTATGCAATAACACGCTACGATTTTTAAATTACTTATAGAAAATGTATTTCTAAACAGATCGATATTTGATCGAATATTTGATAAGTAATTTATTTTTAAAATTGAAAATTTTTGATAAAGAATTATGAAGGAAACTTCAATAAAAGACCATTCTAATTTTTATTTAATAAAAAGGACTATTCTGCAGGCCCGCCCATTCTGGTTGCATCTTGTGGGATTGTTCATTTTGCAATTAATTGCTACACCTATTGCATTAATGAAACCTCTTGCTTTAGCAATTTTAATTGACAGTGCATTTGGTTCGCATCCTCTTCCTTCATTTATTACATTTTTTTTTCCTGATAATTATTCATTTTCATTTAATAGTATAGTTATTATTTCAGCTGCTCTGGTAATTATTATTGCTTTGATAAATAATCTGTATGGGCTGATATCATGGCTTTTTAGCTCGTATACTGGAGAAAAAATGGTTTTGAATTTGCGTACCCATTTATTCAATCATACACAAAGGCTTTCCCTTGCCTATCATGATCGTAAAGGCACATCAGATTCTTTATACCGGATACAATACGATGCTGTTGCTATACGAACTTTTTTAATAAGCAATTTTTCGTCACTTCTCTCCTCATTTATAACGCTCATCGGTATGTCAATCGTGATGTTTTACATCAACTGGCATTTTGCTTTAATCGCATTATGTATTATGCCTCTCATGGTACTGCTTATGAGAATGTCCACAAAACGCTTGCGAAAAGGATGGAAACAAGTAAAAGAAAATGAGAGTAAAGCAATGTCCGTCGTAGATGAAGTATTGAATTCATTGCGCATCGTTAAGGCATTTGGTCAGGAGGAAGGTGAAGGCGAAAGATTCAATAACAGGGCACAGGAAGCGGTTAAAGGGCAGGTTAAAATGGCCTGGACAGGAGCCATTTTTGATTTTTTTATTGGTTTCTTATTCGCAGCGGGAACAGCGTTGTTTATTTTGTTTGGGGCGTCATTTGTAAAGAGTGGACAAATGACATTGGGTGAACTTACTCTTGTTTTAGCTTACTTAACCCAGATATATGGGCCTTTAGAAAAAATCAGTAAGAATATAAATGATCTTCAATCTTCATTAACTAGTCTTAGCCGTATTTTTTCAGTATTGGATAATGAAAAAGAAGTTAAAGAAATAGAGCATCCGGTTCATCTGTCAAGAATTAAAGGATCAGTTACATTGGACCATGTTACTTTTTTTTATGATAAAGAGCGTACCACATTGCATGATATTTCTTTCGAGATAAAGCCCGGAGACCGTGTGGGGATTATGGGTTCCACAGGGGCAGGCAAATCAACCCTGATAAATCTTCTTTGCCGTTTTTATGATCCTTCATCCGGAAGGATAATTGTAGATGGAAAGGATATTAAAGAATATAAATTATCGGATTACCGCAACCAGTTTGGTATTGTTCTCCAGGACCCGGTGTTGTTTTCCAATTCAATTGGAGAGAATATAGCTTACGGACGTCCACAAGCAAGTCAAAAGGAAATTATTGATGCTGCAATAGCCGCCAATGCACATAATTTCATTATAAAAAGCAAAGACGGGTACGATACATTGGTAGGGCAGCGCGGTATGCAGTTATCCGGTGGAGAACGTCAGCGTATATCAATAGCCCGGGCCTTTATTAAGAACGCTCCTGTTCTTATACTCGATGAACCAACCAGCTCACTCGATATAAAAACCGAAGCTCTTATTATGGAAGCAATGGAAAGGCTGATGGAAGGCAGAACCACGTTTATGATCACACACAGGCTGGATACCCTTAATACCTGCAATATTATTTTACATTTAGAAAGTGGAAAATTAATTGAAATTGTTAGGGACCATGATAGAGATTTCCTGGCAAAGAAAAAAGCAGCACTTTTAAAGTAGAGGATAAGTTTAGTATTCTTTATTTAATTAGTCATTGTCTCCATAAATATTTAAATGGAAAAATATTTTAAATTTTTTTATTAGAATGAAACGTTTAAATATTGTTGTTGTGGGTACCTTGGCATCTGATCCCTATGCAGGAATGGCATGGATGAGTATGCAGATCGTAGTAGGTCTTTTAAGATTAGGACATAATGTATGGTATTATGAAATCACAAGAACATGGCCATATCACCCTGTTTTGCAAACCAGGGTGGACAACCCGGATTATGCCGTACCATATTTAAAATCTGTAATGGAAAAATTCGGTGCAGGGGATAGGTGGGCTTACCGATGCAGTTATTTAAAAAGCAAGAAGTGGATGGGAGTGCGGAAAAGTAAAGCGGAAGATATGTTGGCAAATGCTGACCTTGTTTTTAATATTTCTGGTGCAACACGTTTCGAAAAAGAAGGATTAAAAGTTGGCCGGCTCGTATATTATGGAACTGATCCTGTCCATCCGGAGATAAAATATTCACAGGGTGATCCTGTAATCACTAAAATAATTAATGAACACCACGATATAGTTACCTATGGGGAAAATATTGGCAGCCCGGATTGCCCTATTCCCCCTTTACCGCGGTTAAAGGCTAAAACCCGGCAACCTGTTTTAATGGATTTCTGGAAAAATAGTAAGGCAGGAAGAAAAACGTTTACAACAGTTGGGAATTACAAACAAGGGGGTCGCGACCTGAAATTCAAAGGGCAAACATATTACTGGAGCAAACATCATGAATTCTTGAAATTCATAGATGTACCCAAACGTACAAACCAACGCATAGAGCTGGCAATGAATTTAGCTAAGCCGGAATCTTTCAGGCATCGGCGGGGTACTGTTGTACCTGCCTTGGGGGTGGCTGATGATGAATATACAATGCTTACCTCACATGGCTGGAAACTTACTGATGGTCCCTCATTTAGTACTAACCCATGGTCGTATAGGGATTACATTTTAAACTCCAGGGGCGAATTTACTTTTGCAAAAGATCAAAATATACGCCTGAAAAGTGGTTGGTTCAGCGAACGCAGTGCATGTTACTTTGCTGCAGGACGCCCTGTTATTACACAGGATACCGGTTTTGGTAATATTATTCCAACTGGTGAAGGTTTATTTACTTTCAATAGTATGGAAGAAATTATATCTGCTTTTGAAGCTATCAACAATAATTACAAAAAGCACAGTAATGCAGCACGGGATATTGCAGAGGAATATTTTAAAGCAGAAACTGTTTTGACTAAACTTTTAAATGATCTGGGAGCTTAGAATGAGCAAGAAATTAATTGTAAATGCTGATGATTTTGGGCAATCGGAAGGGATCAATAAAGGGATTATCCAAGCTTTTGAGCAAGGTATTTTATCAAGTACCAGTTTAATGGTCCGATATCCGGCTGCAGCGGAAGCAGTGGCGTATGCAAAAAATAATCAGTCGTTAGGCATTGGCCTGCACGTAGATCTGGGAGAATGGACATACAACAACGGGGATTGGGCGCCTCTTTATGAAGTTGTTTCGTTAAATAGCAGGGATGATGTTGAGAAAGAGGTGACACGGCAGCTTGAAGTTTTTCTTTTAATGATGAATAAAAAGCCTACGCATATTGATTCACATCAGCATGTACACCTTAGGGAAAACATCAATGATATTTTTATTGATATTGCCCAAAGCCTTGATGTTACTTTGAGGCGATGCAGCAAAATAGTAAGGTATTGCGGGGATTTTTATGGGCAGAACGTTGATGGCTCACCTTATCACGAGGCCATTTCTGTGGAAGCGTTGAAAAAAATAATTAACACGCTACCTGTGGGTTATACCGAAATGGCTTGCCATCCGGGGATGGATGATGAGATTCAAACAATGTATAAGGATGAAAGAAAATTAGAGGTTAAAAGCTTATGTGATAAAAAAATAACAGAATTTGTTGAGGAATCTAATGTTGAACTGTGTTCATTTGAGAACATTCCATTTTTCAACGCATCGGCACTTATTTATTAAGAATATAAAAAATAGAAATGCATATTCTAATTACAGGTTGGTTCAGCTTCGAAGGAATGGGAAATACGGCGGGTGATATGATAGCACGGGATAACGTATGCAATTGGCTTAAGGAAGCAAATATTACTTATGATGTTGCTGTTGCAGCTGCTTTTCCTTACCCGGGCGGCGTTAATTGGCAAACAGTTTACCCTTCCAAATATACAGACCTGCTTTTTGTATGCGGGCCTTTTGGAAATGGGTGGCCCGTTACTGATCTGCTTGCCCGTTTTGCCGGCTGTCGTTTAATAGGTTTAAATCTTACACTTTTACAACCACTTGAAGAGTGGAACCCGTTTACTATTTTGTATGAGCGGGATAGTTCCGCTGCTTCAAATCCTGACATTTCTATTTATGCACCTCCTCCAAAAATTCCGGTAGTAGGCGTTATTCTTATTACCAAGCAGGATGAATACGGAAAAAGAGACCAGCATGAAAAAGCACATGAAGCAATAAAGCGATTAACAGAAAGCAGCGAAATGTCAGTTGTATATATCGATACCGCACTGGAAAACAATAAAGGTGGTCTTCGTACTCCGGGAGAAATTGAATCACTTATTGCTAAAATGGATGCGGTTATTACAACCCGTTTGCACGGAACCGTGCTTGCATTAAAAAACGGGATACCTGTTCTACCCATTGATTCGGTGACAGCTGGTGCTAAACTTTCCCGGCAGGTAAAAACTCTTGGATGGCCTGTATTGATTAATGTAGAAAATCTCGATGATGGAAATTTGTTGGAAGCATTTGACTTTTGCCTTTCAAAGGAAGCAAAAATGAAGGCTGAAGAGTGTGCCTTGAAAGCAGTACATACAATTGATGAGATACGTGCAAAATTAATTATTGATTTATTATCTCTTAAAAAAGTTGAATTGCAGGTATGAGCACGTTGCCAAATGATAGTGTACTTATTCATGGTCTATCTTCTATTTTCTTGAATTATGGAAATGAATATTCGAAAATTAAGATAGTGGACCGTACCCCATCTGTTTATGCAAGTACATTTCCAGTTGAAATTGTAAAATGCTTAATTGACAATAGAGAAACAACACTGTTCTGTAAATATCTGAATGGTTTAGGACCTAACAGTTTTGGACATCGCGGTGCAGTAGAATATGAAGCTAAGGTATATGATAAGATTTTGAATGATTCACCATTCCCGACAGTAAAATTTTATGGGACGAGTAAATTGGAAACAAGCAATGATATGTGGATGGTTCTCGAGTATTTGGAAAATGCGTCACAACTACAGAAAAGTACCGAAGAAAATGCATTACAAAAAGCTGTCCTGTGGATTGCAGGATTTCATTCATTTTATGAAGAACATTTTACTTCTTTTCTTACCGTATATGATGAAAACTATTATAATGTTTGGATAAGCAATGTGGAAAATCTGATTGGTCACGTAAATAATAAGTATCCATGGCTGGCTAATGTTTGTCAATTATTTTGGTCAAATATCAACATTCTAACCAAATCGCCATTAACTATAATACATGGAGAATATTATCCAAAAAACATTTTAGTAGTGGAAGCTGGTATATATCCAATAGATTGGGAGTCAGCTGCTGTTGCGCCGGGAGAAATTGACCTTGTAAGTATCCTGGAAGGTCAAAGTGAAATAATTGCAAGCCAGCAAATAGAAAATTATGCCTATTGTCGTTGGCGTGGCAAAAATTTTTCGCAAAAAGATTTCAAGAGTAGGATATTAATGTCCCAGATATATTATCAATTGCGATGGATAGGTGAAGCGAAAATCAATGAATTAAATTCTTATTCTAAAAGGTTTGATAAATTAAAATATTTAGGGGAAAAATTAGCTATGAGTAATTAATAATTAATTCAATTAAAAAGAATCATTAATACTCCGTTATAATGCCTAATCTTTAATAATTAAATATGCATGTACTTGTTGCCGGATGGTTTAGTTGGGAATTATTTGGGACTACAGCAGGTGATTTGATCGCTAAAGATATTGTATGCAACTGGCTTGATGAAGCAAACATTACCTATGATGTAGCACTGGCTAAACCTTTTGCTACTGAAATAAGTGTGGATTGGCAACAGGTAGATTCTCAAAAATATACTGATATAGTATTTGTGTGCGGTCCATTTCGTTTAACCTGGCCGGTTCCTGAGTTCATGGAACATTTTTCAAATTGCAGGTTTATAGGAGTAAACCTTTCCATGCTGCAGCCATTGTCTGAATGGAATCCCTTTACATTATTGTATGAACGTGATAGTTCTGCAACCATTAATCCAGATATTACATTTTACGCACCACCTAACCGGATTCCTGTTGTAGGATTATTGCTGGTACATAAGCAGAAAGAGTACGGCACCAAAGGAATGCATGACCAAGCACATGAAGCGATCAAAAGGTTAACTGATAAAATAAAGGCCTGTATTGTTCCGATCGACACTATGATCGAATGGAACAAAGGAGACCTGAGAACACAGGATGAAATAGAAACTTTGATTTCGCGGATGGATTTGGTTATTACAACCCGCCTGCATGGTACAGTGCTGGCAATTAAAAACGGTGTTCCTGCTATACCTGTGGATCCGGTGGCGGGAGGTGCAAAAATAAGTGCGCAGGTAAAAACTATTGGTTGGCCAATTTTATTCCAGGCAGATAAACTGGATGATGAAGAATTATTGAAAGCGTTTGAATTTTGTCTTACACCTAAAGCACGGTTAAAAACGGTAGAATGTAAAGAAACTGCAATCAATATGATCAAAGTTGTTCATCAAAGATTTTTAACTGAGATGACAGAATTAAAGAATTCTGTTAAATGATTTTTGACAACATTTTCCCTATAGTGTTACTGGGGATTTAACAATATTTACCGTATGAGTTCAATTATTTTAGGATCTTGGTTAATACGGTATCCACTGGGTGGTAACCTATCTTGGGCTTTACAGTATATACTTGGTTTGAAAGACCTTGGACATGAAGTTTATTTTGTAGAGAAAGCGGGGTATTTCAATTCGTGTTTTGATGTTGCAAAACAATCAATGAGCAACGACTGCAGTTATGGAATTACAATTGTTTCAGAACTTTTTAAACGCTTTTGCCTACAGGATAACTGGTGCTATGTTGATTACACAGGTAAGTATTATGGGCGAAGCAAAGATCAAATAGCTGACGTATTCAAAAGAGCTGAACTTTTTATTGATTCGGGGTCACATGGAAGCTGGGCTGAAGAAGCCACCCATGCCAGACTTCGTGTTCTGATTGACGGAGAGCCGGGATATACGCAAATGAAGTGGGCTAATAATTTAGCACAGGGAATACCAATACCTCAGTATGACCGATATTTCACTAATGGTAAAAATATTGGCACAACAGATAATCCAGCTCCAACTTTATATATTCAATGGGAACATATTTACAGCCCGGTTAATACAGATTTATTCACTCCGGAACCCTCTGTGGTTGGTTCGCCATATTCTACAATAATGAATTGGCAATCACATGAACCCATAAAATACAAGGGAAAAGAATATGGCCAAAAAGATATTGAATTTGAAAAATTTATTGAGCTCCCTACTTTAGTTCAACAGCCTTTAGAAGTTGCTGTTTCAGGTAAATCTATACCGCTGGACAGGCTTCAAAAGAATAAATGGATAATAAATGATGCTCAAAAGGTTACCATTTCGTTTGACGCGTTCCGGCAATATATAAGTTATTGCCGCGGAGAATTTAGTGTTTGCAAAAATGTTTTTATTGAAAACCATACGGGTTGGTTCAGTGATAAAAGTGCAGCTTATTTGGCTTCTGGAAGGCCGGTTGTGCTACAGGATACAGGCTTTAGTAATCATTTACCCGTGGGAGAAGGCTTATTTGCTGTAAACACTGTTGAGGAAGCCAAAGATGCTATTTTACAAATAGAAGACAATTATTCTTTTCATAGCAGAAGAGCAAGAGAAGTAGCTTGTGAATATTTAGAAGCTTCAACTGTAATGAAAGTTTTTTTGAATAAACTTGGAATATAGATTTTTTTTATTCGTTGATCAATTCTAAATATTTCGCTATGTTATATAAATTATCAAACCGCCATTTATTCTCTTTTTGCAGTGTGCGTTCGGGCTTATCACCAAGCCACCTGAAGAGATTATAAAGCCTTGCAACATTCAATGTTTCTAAAAAATCAGCAGGCACTCCTTGCGGCCAGCGGGTTTGTTGGTACTCCAGTTCACATTGTTCTACTATATGCGAAGGCCAACGCTCTGTGAGAGTGGCCAGGTCGTTCTCTCCGGTGGCTATAGCTGACCAGCCCCAATCTATTGGATAAATCTTTCCCTCCCGGAAAAGAATATTATCAGTATAAAAATCACCGTGAATAATAGTCAGAGGTCGTGCAAATAAGAGATGAACCAATTCCTGAGATTTATCACAAACATTAGATAACCACGGATAGATATGATTTAGATCTTTAGCAAAAAATTTTGTGCGTTCAGGCCATTTTAAATAATACTCTTCATTATAAATTCTCAAGAAGGGGACATAAAGCGGATCGGCATGATCCTCGCAAATACGGTGAAAATTCCCCAGCCATCTCGCCGCCAAACTCATAGCTTCAACTTGATAGAAACCGTTACTTGCATGTACACTTTCCTCCAGGTGTTCTAAAAACAACCATGTTGTGTCGGTTTCTTTTTCATGATGGTCACCATAATAAGTAATTGTAGAAAGTTGATGGGGTAATAGAACATGGCGATAAACCTTTGCTTCGTAAGGCACACCTCCTTGTCGAAGTGGAATTTCCTGATCATGCACATTGCGGGGATGGTTGCCACCGTGTTTGCAGAAGATTTTTATTTCTCTGTTACCATTTACCCTACAGGTAATAATCTCACAAGGGAAGGTTGCAGTGTAAGCATTGGGCTTTCGCTCAATAATATCGACTTGAGCCGGGGTCAGCCCGGGGTTACCCAAAAATGATTTTAGGATAGTAGTTAAGGTATCTAGATATAGATGTCCCATTTCACATTTCAACACAAAGCAAACTTACATTCCATTGTTAATTCAAACAACGTCTTTCTTTACCTGTATAATTAATACTTATTTTTAAAGGTATAATAATTTTCATCGGGAGCATCATACCATTCCTTAGCCCTTCAATATTTACCCCGTCTAAGGTGCTTTGGTAACGAGGTGTATTTTTCAATAAAAGTCTGGAATAAGTGAATTAAAAGGTCCATTGAATTAGAAAAGAAACAGAAGAAGAAGGATATACCAAAAAAAAAATATTCAGCTTATCTTCATTGTATGCCTATAAAAAAGAAAGTTGCCGAAAAACTAAATCCCATCAAACCCTCCGGCAAAAAAGAAGAATCCTTTTTTGAACAGGTATATGAAGTAGCCCGTCAGATACCCAGGGGAAGAGTCACTTCTTACGGGGCCATAG
>JBGTNK010000208.1:0-4268 GCA_041743125.1 Chitinophagaceae bacterium | reverse complement strand
CTTTCCGGAACTAGGATTATCCTTACGAAGTGGTATGGCGTAAAGTTATTGAATTGAAGTATCCATTACATAAGGCCCAATGTCCACGGCTTACACACGAGGCTTGGCGTGAGACATGGGCGGGAACGATTGAGGAGGAGACTCCGGGCGGGAAAAAGTTGACCGTGGGGTTACGACGCTGTGCCTAGGTAAAGAAATTCCTTTACCTCGTGCATTACCATATTCTTGAAAATGAACAGCTCGATACCATTATCGCTATTTACTCTACCCACAAGGAGCCGTTTGGATTGGCCAACATAAAAAAACCGCTAATTGCTCTGGCGGCCTTATTTTTTACAGATCCTGTGAAAACCTGATAGTTTACTACTTACCTTATTCACAATACTTAGAAAAAAAATCAATAGCTTCCTTATCTCCATTTAACATAGCTTGCTTCAATAAGGCACATCCTTCCAATTTTTTATCCTGGCGAATTAAAATAACTCCAATATAGAAGCGGCAATCATCTATTTTATAATTATGATTTAACGAATAATAAAAGTCCTTTACCGCTTCAGTATCTTTTCCCATCTCATATAAAGAAATAGCTCTATTATATCGAATTACAGACATTGCTACATCAACTTGCTTTTCCAAGTCATCAAACTTACTGTAACTATGATTAAAATAAAACTCTCCGGAACTTTTTGTTAAAATAGCATAATCAAAATTTGCAATTGCAGAATCTTCATTGCTTAGAAATGAATAAGATATTCCTTTATGAAAATAAGCTGAAGTATTTTGGGGGTTTATTTTAATTGCCTTAGAAAAGTCTAAAATAGCCAAACTATCTTGCTTTAATAGGTTTCTAATCTTTCCTCGAAAAACAAATGCAAATGATTGGGTAGAATCCATACTTATCGCTGTATTAAGTTTATGTAAAGCTTCTTCATATTTTTTTTCTTTCTCATACCTTAATGCACTCCTTATTAAAGATTGAATCTTTTCTTCCGGGCTTTTTACTAAACATGAAGTTTGGAAAATCGCTATTCCCAAAAAGAGCCCTCCCAATTTAAGCCATTTATAATTACTCATTTTTACTTCTAATTTTTCAAATATGGAGCACTGTTCCGGCCCGGAGTCTCACAGCCAGGCTTTGTGTTCAGCGGACTCCGGGCCTTGGTGTAGCTTCTATTACATTTCAATCAAACCAGCCATACATTAAATCAACACCAGCGTAAAGTTATTGATTTGAAGTATCCATTAAATTAAGTCCAATGTCCACGGCTTACACAAAGGACCTTGGCGTGAGACATGGGCGGGAACGATTGAGGAGGAGACTCCGGGCAGGAAAAAGGACAACAGGGGCTGCATTAAAATAAAAAACATAAAAGATTGTCAATCGTTTGCAACGTTGGACTGAAAACTATGTTTTACAAAAATACCAAATCCAATAACCCGCATTTTCTCGTCTGAAAATAATCCTTTGAACTCCTATATAAATAATGCTCTGGCTTTTCTACCCATTTTAAATGAAAATAAATTAGTATGGTCTGGTACGTCTAACCAGATCCTTAAAAAAACAGCATGGTCATCAGATATACTTGTTGATGTTTTTCTTATATATACCAACTACATTTTCGGAAATGTATCATTGCAAAGAAAGAAGTAATTTCCGAAGCTGGCTGCTATTCCTGAAATCGACCGAATTTTCATTCAGATAACTTGTAATCATTTTCCTGAAAGAAGGAAAAACCTTTAATGCATTTTTCTTGTTTGCCGGCAGAAAGGAAAAATAATTATCTCCAAAGAAAAACTCATTCTGGTAGGCCATTGTAATATTTTCACTGGCCCGCATAGAAGTGGTAATGGTGGAACCATAATAATCTCTGAAATATCCAATGGATTCAACACCTGTGGTGGACGATGGCTGATTGAAGGCGCCTATTTTTTCTCTTCTCACCACTACGAGCACAGGTCTCCTGGCCAGTATGCCGGCGGCTGTTCGTACTACTTGTTGCAGGTATCCTTTATCATAGTAAAAAGTATCCTTGCTCAGCAGGATCTTTTGAATGTTCTGCATCTGGTATTCCGCTATGGCCATTGTATCCCTTTTATTATCGATAAATTCTATCTCACTATTTAAATAGTTATAGTTCAGCGGCGCTTCAACGGTGGTTCCGTCCCTGAAGTTTATTTTACCGCGCAAAAATGTTGGGTACATATATATTTTTTCCGCGGTCACTATTTCATGAACCAATTGATCGGCCTTTATGACAAACCGGGCACTATCCTGGGCGAAAGTTTTATTAACAGATATTAACAGGAAGAAATTTATAAACCATTTCATCAGCAAGGGTATTAATTTATGAGGATCACCGTGATTAGAAATTTATCCACTACGGTTTCTACAGGCTTAAATCTACAAAATCATTTTTTGTCATATAACGAAGAATACTTTTATTCTTAAAGCAAAAGTTGGGAAAATATATTTCATACACTTTATATCAGTTGTGAAGAATTAATAAAATTCTGTAAAAAATTGCCGGCATTCTCTAATTTAATAAGATTACCAGTCTTTAATGCATGAGTTGGTGCAAGAAAACACTAACCAGGGCATGCTACTTTTTTAGGTACACCCGCGAGGGCAGAAATAATTTTACCAGTTCTGCCAATCGTGAATATGAACTGCTTTCTCAGAAAACTCAACTTCATCACCTAATTCCGGTAACAAAAATTTAATTTTGTTTAAAGTATCATTAAATAAAAACAATATCATGAAGCAGCAATCGCCTTTAGAAATAAATAAAAATATAAAACTGGCTACCCGCAGAGAAGCAGTAAAAATTATGGCGGCCGGCAGCGCTGCTTTATTATTGTCGCCCCAATCCTTACTATCGGCCTGTAATAAAAAAGATAAATTGGGAGTAGCCCTTGTAGGCCTGGGCTATTACAGTGCCGACCTGCTGGCCCCTGCCCTGCAGCATACAAAGAATTGTTACCTGGCCGGTATTGTTACGGGCACGCCTTCCAAGGCGGAAAGCTGGAAGAAAAAATATAATATCCCGGAAAAAAATTTTTATAACTATGAAAATTTTGACCAGCTTGCCAATAACCCGGATATTGATGTGGTGTACATCGTGCTGCCACCTTCCATGCACAAAGAATATGTGGTAAGAGCAGCCAATGCAGGGAAACATGTCTGGTGCGAAAAACCCATGGCTATTACTGCTGCCGAATGCCAGGAAATGATAGATGCCTGCAACCGAAACAAAAGAAAACTGGCGATTGGTTACCGGCTGCATCATGATCCCAACACGCAGGAATATACAAACATCATCAACAAAAAATTATTGGGTAATGTACTGAAAGCAAGTTGCGGCGCCGGCTATACCGAAAACCGCACCAATCACTGGAAACAAATAAAAGCAATGGGCGGCGGCGCCCTTTACGATATGGGCGTTTATTCCATACAGGGTGCAAGACTGGGAACGGGTATGGAACCCGTTGCCATTGTATCAGCCAAAACATCAACCACCCGCCCTGAGATCTATAAAGATGGTTTGGATGAAACAACCATAGCAACTCTTGAATTTCCCGGTGCTGTAATGGCGGATATAAAAACCAGTTTTGGTGAAAACATAAATTATCTGAACGTCAATTGCGAGAAAGGAGAAATAAAAGTGGATCCTTACCAGGGATATGCTGGTGTAAAGGCCATAAGTCCTTTAGGCGAGATCAATCATCCATATAAGGTACCTATGCAACAAGCCATGCAAATGGACAATGATTCTGTTTCGATCCTGCAGGGAAAACCAATGCAGGTACCGGGTGAAGAAGGACTACGGGATATCCGGATAGTGGAAGCCATTTATAAATCGGCAGCAACAGGACAACGGGTAACGATATAAAAAAAAATCATTTTATTGTTGTAATAAAAAAATCACCGGTGAATCAAATCAACCGGTGATTTTTTTTGGCTGGATGCAATGGATAATTTATTTATCAATAACGTATCACAAATTTACAATCTTCTTACCCTGATATTTTTAAACCAAACTTGTTGTCCGTGATGCTGAAACATGATCAGTCCGTCGGGCGACTGACCATATCCGGGATTATTCTTAAACTTACTTTGCTTTAAGAGCTTGTTCATTTCGTCTGATCCCATTTCATACTCTACCACTTTATTACCATTCAGCCAATGCTCTACATGATTTCCTTTAACAATCAGCCTGGCCTGGTTATATTCTCCCACTGGCTTTAATTGTTTATTCTGCGGTACTATA